>NZ_BAABDL010000001.1:0-7761 GCF_039539605.1 Amphibacillus indicireducens
CTGCCACTGCTACAAATCAGTTTAGTATAATCTTAATTGGCTTGGCGCTATTAGTCGTTGGAGCCATTACCGCTTTTCATTAGTTCTTCTTGGGATAGCTTCAAATCCCAAAGCTCATTTAATACCTTTAGGGTTGTTGCAGCGTTAGAACTTCCTCCTGCTAAACCTGCTGCTAAGGGGATTTTCTTGTCTATTTTTATATGAATTCCCTTATCTATTCCTGTGGCATTCTTAAGTGCTTCCCAAGCCTTATATACTAAATTCCGTGAGTCTGTTGGTAGGGACTTATTGTTACATTCTATGGTTATTCCTTTATCCTTTTCTATAAAGATCAGCTTATCAGAAAGATCTATCTCTTGCATTATGGTATTTATCTCATGATATCCGTCGTCTCTTTTATATAAAACATCAAGGGCACTTCTATTAAGGAAAATCCATCTTGGTTTTTCATAGCTCACCTCTATTTATAATATCCTGGTTTGTATTGGGTGGTTTTATTCCCACCTGAATAAATCACTTATATAGGCTTCATTATACTCTATATAAGAACTGTTTCCTAATTCTACTTGGTTTGCTACAATCGCTCCGTAAACTCTTCCACTATTTTTTATATCGACATTAGCCTTTACCGCATAAATTAGGCCTTTATAATTAACAGAGTTATTAACATCCACTTTTCTTCCATTACTAAATACATTTCCTCTTAAAGCGCTGCTATTTTTTAAATTCAAATCCGCTTCTTTTATAAACAAATTAAAGCTAACCTCAACGCGATTTCCTAGATCAATTTTTTTATTTCCATAATGGTAGATGTCTACAGTAGCTGTATCTATTCCCCTACTTTCATAAGTTAGTGAAGATGAATTATTCCAATCAGTATCCTCAAGATAGAAAGTAACCTTATTGCTCCCTTTAATTATTACCTTGCCACTATTACCAACTGTTAATTTTCTAACATTTAGAAGGATGTCACTATTACTTGCATCAATTGTTAATACTCCACTATTCTTAATATCTATCTCCCTATAGCTAGCACTTGAATTGATAGTATATCTACCACTGTTTGGAATTTCAATCTTTTCCTTGGAATCATTTAGGGGTATATCAGGAAAAATAAATTCTTCATATTTAGTTTCAGGTTTAAGATCTACATCTCCTAATATTTTTGCATTATTTCCTATGTCTACACTTTTTGCTGCAACATCACCTTTAACCTGTGCACTGTTTTTAAGAACTATATTCCCATCTGTAAAGATAGCATATTTGATATCTAATTCACTTTCACTCTCTTCCGCCTCCATCACTTTTACAACAGTATTTTCAACTTCATTAACCTCTCCAACAGATGTAATTAATAAATCTTCACTATCTTCACCTGAATTTCCACATGCAGTTAAGGAAAATACCATTATGGCTGCTAACAATAATGCTCCAATTTTTTTAATTTTAATCATTTTACACACTCCTTATTTTTGTTAGTTTAAATTTGTAAAATTATCTATTATTACCTAAAATCTACGTCGCTTTACGAAAACCATTAAACATCGATATTTCCGATGAACCTACGAAGAATTCAAGTAGTTGCTTCTACATTTTAACATATCATGCACCCCCTTTCAACAAAATCATTTCTAATACTCTTATAGCACTTGATTTTGAAAGCGCTTAATAAGCCCCTTATTGAAGCAACATTAGACCTGAAATATTAAGGACATTCTTTTCAAAACTCAACATAAACATTTTTCATACACTTCCTTATAAGGAAATTTTTCAGACAGTTTCATAATGACAGACCTAGCCGTTTTAATAATTTTGGCAGCAAGAAACACGTATTTCAGACGGAATGTTTTGATTTGCTGTCTGTATTCAGACACGGCAAGGTAGTCAAACTTAAATAACAGAAACAGATTGTATGATAACATCATCATTTGAAAGACTGCTTCATTTGCCCAAAATGATTTTAGCAGAAGTTGACCCACTGCCATGTCGTATTTAGCTTCTTTGATATAATTTTCAGCGTTCCCACGCTTTTCATATGAGATAACCACCGCTTCTGACAGCAATTTTGTATTTGTCACAAAGAAAAAATACTCGTACTCATAGCCTTCTAAAAGTGATAATTGCGCTCTCTCTTTTTCTGGTTTTAGTACGCGAGATACTACAAATCTTCTTTTTTTCTCCCACTTATCTAACTTCGTAAACAATTCTGTAGTTTCTCTACCTTCTGTATCCTTAACGAATGGAATGGATAAATCCGCCACCTGAGATGTAAGTGTTGAATAAGCTTTTGCTTTGATTAAGTATTTGCATCCAAGAGACTCGATTGTTTCAATGATTTCTTCATCAAAGTAACCACTATCCATTCGAAATAAAATTTCTAAGTCGTCTTTTTTCAGGGTAGCTACGATTTCTTTAATCAGTTCAGCAGCACCATTTGCAGTGTAAGTATTGCCACTTCTAAAAAACCCAGTGACGAATGCTTTCAATTCGTCGCAAAATGCAAACTGGATATTGTAGCACCTGTTGCCTAGCTTTTTAGGATTGTATCCTTTGGTAGCACCTTCTTGATGGCCTTCTACGTTTATAACACTGCTATCAATATCAATAGTGATGGATGTCAGTTTGCTTTTAGACAGTAGTTTTTTGAATACTTTGAAGTTGATTTCTCTGAACATTTGTGTTGTCTTAAAGTTGAATTTCCCCAAGAACCTTGATACTGTTTCAGGTTCTTTTACAGAAATATCGAATTCACGAACGAGCGGATCGGTTTTTAAGAGCTTCAAACGTTCTAGCTTATCTATACCTATAAAATGTCCACAGAGCATGGTCTTAATATGATTCATTTTGATTTTGTTTACAGAGTCACTCTCAAAGATGAGATTATTTTCAATCATCTCAAAAATGGCATTGTTTTTTACATTCTCTAGCAGAAGGAAAAGTCCTGCATTTGAGGTTAGATTCTTAGCATTAAAATCAATTTTATTAATCATAGGCCATCTCCTCGTATAGTATGTTTAGACCCTTAATTCCTAGGGTTTGTAACATACTTTTTTATTTTCCCTTCAAATTGAGATATCCCAATGTTAATCTATAGTTAAGAATGATTAGCGAAGGATAATTCTTCTTCTCCTTGCAAAACCAAAAGGTTATTGCTTGCGAAGCATGCTTCCTGACTTAGGAGTCATATCCTGCTTACTCAGATGCTGCATCCCTTTGACTAGCCACCAGCAAGGTATTTTTCAAAGGTGAATGCTAATAGTGCGAGGTTGCAGTCAGCTTCTAAGATTGGGATATCTCTTTTACTAATTGTTCAATCTTACTTTTCTATGAAAGGTGGTGATCTTGTGAAAAACTTTATGTCTACTTTATTCGTTGGTATTGACGTAAGTTCCAAAACCAATGTTTTGTGTGCTCTAGATTTTCAAGGTAATAAACTTCTTAACCTAAAGGCTCTGAATAATCAGCCTGGTGCCGAATCTATTTTAGTCAGCATCATAGACTGCCTAAATTCTAATAGCCTAAACCATGTTGTTATTGCTTTGGAATCAACTTCTTTTTACAGCACTCATATTGCTAACTTCCTTTCTTCCAATGAAGAACTACTGTTTTTTAAGCCCCTTGTATATTGTCTTAACCCCAAGTCTGTCGCTAATTACAGAAAGTCTTTTGTGGATATGGATAAAACTGATCCTCTAGATGCTTTTGTTATTGCTGACTTTGCTAGATGTGGAAGAATCAAATCTGAGCCATGGCGAGGAGCTCAGTTTCTTGCTTTGCAACGGCTTTCTAGGCATAGGCTTCATCTAGTTGAATGTATTACTAGGGAAAAGGCCTATATGGTTTCTAATATTTATTTGAAGTTTAGTGAGTTAGCTGTATTAGATAAGGATGATCAACCTTTTTCTAATACTTATGGTGCCACTTCTGCTGCCGTATTAACTGAATTCCTTTCCTTGGATGATATTACTTATTCCTCTATCGAGGAGCTTGTAACATTTGTATCTACTAGGGGCAAAAATCGCTTTAGTAATCCTCAGAAGACTGCTGAATTGCTCCAAAAGGCTGCTAGAGACTCTTACCGCTTGGACAAGGTTCTGTATGAGCCTTTGAACACCTCTATTGCTTCGTCTTTTAATGTTATCAAGGCCTTCGACGATGAAGTCAAAACTATTGACAAAGCCATTACAAAGGCAATTAAAGGGCTTAACACTACGGAGTATCAGTCGCTTACTTCTATTCCGGGTATTGGTCCGGTCTTGGCTAGCGGTATCCTAGCTGAAATAGGTACCATTACTTCCTTCAACTCCCATGATGCATTAGCTAAGTATGCTGGTCTTACTTGGAGGGTCAATCAGTCTGGTGACTTTTCTGCTGATGATACTAGAATGACTAAGACCGGTAATAAATACCTTAGATATTATTTAATTGAGGCTGCTAATAGTGTTAGAAACAATATCCCAGAGTACAAAGAGTTTTACCTTAAGAAGCACGGTGAGGTAACTACTCACCAACACAAAAGAGCACTCGCACTTACATCTCGTAAATTAGTACGTCTGATTTTTGGCTTGCTGACTAAAAATCAAATCTACTCCAACGATAAAGTTGGATAGATACAATAAAATATCTTTACTCTTTTACCTGTTTTTTCCTAAAAACCATAGGTTTTATTTGTGTTGCCTTTCTTTAATCTTTTTGTTTGTTTGCTTTAAAAATCTTTCCTTGACATATCACCAGATTGCTCGCAGCGTTTCTATTGCTATATTCTTACCCAATGAGCAAGGCAAAAAACATATAAATAGTATCTTTCTGCTATTGTTTTCTTTCACCCAATGGGTGAAAGATCGGTTTTGGCTTAATCATTATTACAGCTTGCTTTAAGGGCTATTTCGATGTCTCACACGTAGAATCTAGGTATCAGAAACACTACACCAGCGACACAATTTCTGGGGAAAGAGTACCGAATAATGGTGAGTTCCCAATGTATTATATTGAAGATAATCATGATGCCATTATTAAAAAAGATAAGCGGGATAAGGTCCAGGAATTTATCCAAGATAACTCAAGAGCAAAACAGAGAAAAAAACCACATAATAGAGAAGAGTTCTACAAGTTATTTGAATGTGGAGTTTGCGGCTGCCCAATTATTCATATTCCAGGTCATGGAGGAGTAGAAAAGCATTATTGGCGATGTAGAGCAGCAACAATGAAAAACCATTCAGATAATTGTAATGAGAAAGGAATAAGAGAAGAAAACATCGAGCATACTTTTATGACAATGCTACTGGAAATGAGAAAATCTGAAAAGCTGACGGAATTAGTAAATGAAGCTTTAGAGGATATTGACTTAAATCCTTATGAATTAAAGTAGCTTGAAAAGCTTGAAATAGAAATTGAAAATTGTTACCAGAGCCTTTATGCTATAGTAGAAGATGGAAAGAAACATGGGGAAGATACAAAGGCAATTAAAGCGATGACGGGTTATATCATGGAACTCCACGGTAAGATTGGAGAATTTGAAGATCGGCAGGAAAAGGTGAAAGATATAAAAGAGGAACTAAAGTGGTTTAAAAAAGAGCTGATGACTTTAGAGGAATTTAATCCTAAGAAGAAGAGAGTTCCTTTTAGAGGTGATATTTTTACAAGGCTGATAAAGTCAGGGACATTTCTTCTGGATGATGTGATCGAGTATCAGCTGAGTATCGGCATTAATTGGATTACAAAAGATAACCGTAAACAGCACTGGAAGCTTCCGATGAAAACAAAATAAAAATTTGAAACCTACTGAGTCGCCTGATAGAAGTCATCAAGCTACTTAGTGGTTTTTTTTTTATTTCAAACAAACGGAGCGAAAATGGAAATGGCTCCGAATGTTGGGTCTCAAATAGGATTTTTTTAATAATAGAACGATTTTCTTTACAAATAGAGAATAACGTGCTAAAATTAAAAAAAGATGAATATTGTCGTTTGAAACGGGCATAATGTTTTAATAATGGAACGTTATTCTTTGAATATGGAGAAAAACATTCCAAAAGTAAAAAAAGAGGTGAGGAACGTGAATGTCTATACTGAACTAGCGAAATATCCTGTTTTCTCCATAGAAGATGTTAAGAAACTTACTGGAAACGAGAAAACAGCTTATTCTCAGATGGACCGATTAATGAAAAAGGGGCTTGTCAAAAAGATACGAAAAAATATCTACTCTGTAGTCAATCCAACAACAGGGCAGGTAGTAGCTACTCGATATCAAATAGCCTGCGCCATAACTGACACTGCCTATATATCTCACCACAGTGCCTTTGAATATTATGGCCTGGCGAATCAAGTGTATTATGAGGTCTATGTTTCATCAGAAACTAAGTTTAATCATTTTGAATATGACAACGTAACCTACAAATATGTAGCTTCCAGAATGCAAGATGGAGTAGTTGAAGCTAAAAATACTACCGGTGTTAAAATGACAGATTTAGAGAGAACTGTGGTGGATAGCATAAGAGATTTCAATAAAATAGGCGGCTTTGAAGAATTGCTGAATTGCCTAGAAGGAATCCATTACCTAGATGAAAAAAAGCTAAAACACTATCTTTCTATATATGATACCCAGGGGCTTTATCAAAGAGTAGGATATCTTCTGGACCATTACAAAAAAGAGATGCAGCTTTCAAAAGCGTTTATAGATTATTGTAAAAGCAAGATAGGAAAGAGTAGAAGGTACCTGGTTAGTGAAGCAAAGGACGATAGCTATTATAATAACGAGTGGGAACTGATGGTGCCGGAAGGGTTATTTGAAATAAATCAAGGAGGCGATATACTTGTCTAATTACGATATTATATATTTAGGGAAAAAAGCAGAGGAGCTTGGCTTTGTCAGGGATACATTAGAAAAGGTGACAAGACTTGCAGATATTTTGGAGTATCTTAATACAAATCCAATCTTAAAGGATAGTCTCGCATTAAAGGGTGGGACGGCTATTAATCTAACAATTTTCAATTTGCCACGTCTCTCGGTAGATATAGATTTGGATTATTTAATTACCAACAGCAGAGAAGAAATGCTTGAGAGCAGAGAAGTCATTAACACTACCATTGATCGCTATATGGTCTCCCAGGGATATTCAAAGAATCCTAAGACAAAGAATCCCCATAGCCTTGATTCCTGGGTCTATGATTACATGGGAGCCAGTGGGAATAGAGATAACATTATAATTGAAATCAACTACTCTCTGAGATCTCATGTACTTGAAGCCGAGGAAAGACCAATCATCACTGAGCATTTCTCAAGTGAATACAAGGTGAAGTCCTTAGCTCCAATTGAGATATACGGAAGTAAGATAAATGCACTATTAAGTAGAGCTGCAGCTAGAGATTTATATGATGCTAGAAACATGATCCATTTTGGTCTGTTTGACGAATCAGAGGAAGAATTGCTGAGAAAGTGCGTTGTATTCTATGCTGCCGTATCTGCTAAAGACATTAATAAGACCTTTGACACCAAGGCTATAGATTCCATCACCCAGAGAAAGATTAAAACGGATCTCCTTCCAGTAATTAAAAGAAAAGATGATTTTGAGCTGGAATCAGCTAAGAAGCTTGTCAAAGAGTACATTTCTGATTTGATGGTTCTTACAAAGGAAGAGAAGGAATTCTTAGATAGATTTGAAAATGGAGAATATATCCCTGAGCTTTTATTTGATAAAGTCCATATAATTGTGTAAAAGCAAAAAGGTCAAATGAATGCCTCTTTTACGGTACAATGTTTTTAAC
>NZ_BAABDL010000002.1:0-40171 GCF_039539605.1 Amphibacillus indicireducens
AATAGCAGGTAAAGTAATCAACACAGCCCGTTATACGACCTTCAAACTATGTAGCAGTTGTCTTTATAAAAAAAACTTTTGGTTCGCCTTGAAAAAAATTCAGGGCATACCGCTTATTGAGTGACCCAATCAATAGCCATTCATAATTTTAAAAAACTGAAATCATCTCGAGGGATAAGTCTGCCCATTTTTAAGTTTGATGGGAAAAAGCGGATAGAGAAAAGTGGAAATTTAACGAGCAACCATACTTATTTAGTTATAAAAACTAAATTTCCCTAACTGGCATTCACTTTTGGCAATTTAATGGGCAAATCACCTATAAAAAATCAAGTTATGAATAATGCAGGGTTAAATATTCTTGCTTCTCTAAGTCGGATAAAGTTGAATCTGATAATAACTCGGCAAAACCTTTAATCGATGTAAGAGGTGTTCTTAAATCGTGAGAAATATTCGTAATTTCTTGTTTTAATGTTTGTTCCCTTTTTTGCCTTTGTTGCTGGTCTTGTTTAAATAGCTGAATCAGCTGATTGATTTTTGTAATAAATCGAATCATTATTTTACTATGTGTATTTGTCCGTACTAATTCATTTGTACCGAAATGACCAATAATTTGTTCTAATTGGTTTGTCATATTTTTTATATCCCAGTAGAACAGTAATAGTATTCCGATACTTGTAATTAGGAGAAAAACTAAAATAATTATCAACCAGCTATTCATTTCAATCATCACCTTCGTTCTTAATCAATGCTTATTTTAGCAAATTTTTGAGATCCGATAAGTAAAGTAATTAGAGAGATTACAACTCCGATCAGCCAATAACTGAACTCAAATTTTACGGATTCATTCATAAAGTTTAATAAGTTTTCAGTTAATAATGTACTTGGTGCATATTGATAAAGGTTATTTAGCCCTGAAACCGAACGAAACAGAGGGCGTAAGATATCTCCTGAAAATGTATAAATAAAAAACAATGTAATAACAATATAGGCTTCGCCGACCTTAATCATCTTTAATGTATGGATGATTAAGAAGCCACTAAGGATAATCGGGATCATATTTAAACAAGCTAGTAAAAAGCTGATAACAACTTGGGTATCGCTAGTAAACAAATTTTCTCCAAGGACAACCATTAATCCGATTCCGATCAAACATACGATGATAAAATAACTTAAAGTTAAGATGAGTTTTGACCAAAAAATAACTTTTCTTGAAATTCCAAATGCGACTGATTGTTTGATCACCGTTATATCTTTTCCAGTTAGGGCTATATTAAAGAGTAAACCAACAATAAGAATCAAGACGCCACTACTAATTACATTTGAATAAAAAAATGGGCTTGTCGCGTAAGGGAAACTAGGATCAACTTTTGGTAAATAAGATAAAACTAAACCAGCGGCTAAGATTAACAAGAAACAAATGATACTAGTTAAGTGCAGGCTCTTCTTATGCAATAAACGATAAAGTTCACTTTTTAAATAATTAATCATTTTTATTTCCCTCCACAAAGTCTAGAAAATATTCTTCTAATCTTAATGATTCCAAATGGAATTCATTCACTAGTACATCGTTTTTATTCAAGAGGCGATTAATTTCTCCACTTTTATCGATATGGTTTTGAATTGTTATTGTTTGGTTTGGAAGCACTTTATATTGAATATCTGGATAAGTTAATTCTAATAGTTGAGCTGTTTTTGCCTGTTGATCCACTTTAAGATAGATTTGTTTTTGGCTTTTTTTATCCAAAGCATCTTTACTTAAATCCTCAACAATGGCGCCATTCTTAATAAAGACAAATCTCTGCGCGAGTAATTGTAATTCAGTTAAAATATGACTGGATATGAAAATAGTAATCTGCTTCTCTTGATTTAACTTTAATAATAACTTACGAATTTCCATAATACCTTCTGCATCCAGTCCATTAGTAGGTTCATCCAATACGAGGCAATCTGGATTGCTTAATAGGCCTAGTGCAATCCCTAATCGCTGTTTCATCCCGAGTGAGTAGTCACTAAATTGCTTTTTCTTTTCATTATTTAAACCGACAATCTCTAAAACTTCGGAGATGCGTTTCTTTTCCACAACGCCGCGCTGAATACGAAAATATTCTAAATTTTGTGTGGCGGTAAAGTCGGGAAAAAACTGAGGTGTTTCAATCATAAAGCCAATTCTTTTTCTTGCTTGATCAATTTTCTTCCCTGATTGACCAAATAGTAGAATATCTCCTTTTGTAGGTGTGGTTTGTCCTGCAAGTAATTTAAAAAATGTAGATTTTCCCGCACCGTTTTTCCCAATTAAAGCACAGATTTCGCCTTTTCTTAAAGAAAAATCAGTCGGTTTAATGACTTCCTCTTCCTTAAAGGATTTGGTCAACTGATAAGTTTGAATTACCTTTTCCATTTTGATAGCTCCTTTGCTCAATCTCTTGTTATATTGAGTTTATCTAACTGACCTTTAATATCCTTTAAGCAAATCATAAAGAAATCATAAAGAAATTAAATTAGCATAAAGCCAACACCCCAAATAGTCTTAATATATTCATCTTCAGTTATGACTGCAAGTTTTTTGCGGAGATTTGAGACGTGGACACTAATTGTATTATCGTCACCCAAGTATGTCCCTTTCCATATCTTTTCATAGATTTCTTGTTTGGAAAAAGCACGTTCAGGGTGATTAATTAGTAAATCTAAAATATCATACTCTGCGTTAGTGAGGTGTAGCGTTTCAGTATTTAAAGTGATAACTCGCTTCTCCCGGTTTATTTTCAACCCGCGCCAGTGAGTATTTGTGCTTTGTTTAGGTGCTATGCTTGATTTTCGTAATTGTACCTCAATGCGGGCGATAACTTCTTCTTGATTAAACGGTTTTGTAATGTAATCATCTGCTCCAATTTTTAAAACATGTACTTTGTCGTTAATATCTACTTTTGCAGAGATGACAATGATTGGCACATTACTCTTTTCTCTAATTAGTGTAATGATCTCTTCACCACTTTTTCCTGGCAACATCAGATCAAGAAGGATTAAGTCAAAGTGATTATTTTGTAGCTGTAATAAACCTTCAGTACCGGAATAAGCAATTGTTGAATGTAGACCTAATTTATTAAGAATTAGGCTCAATAATTTACTAATTTCTTGGTCATCTTCAATAATTAATATGTGTGTATCTTTGTACATCGTGATCACCTGCTATAACTTTCGCTTATTTTAGTTGATATCTTTAAGTATATCTTAGCAAATAATTCGTTGAATGAGTTGTTAATTCTTTTTGCGAAAAACTTGCTTTGAATAATATTTGGTAAGCTTATAATCACTGTTTAATGCTATAATAAGAGATATTTTGTCTATACTTGATAGAAAACGTATGTTCCTATATACTGTAATTAAAGATCTGTTTTTAAAAACCTTGTAATATAAAGGAGAGTATGATAATGAAGTGGAAAACAATTGATTTATTCGCGGGTATTGGTGGGATAAGAAAAGGTTTTGAACTGACTAATATGTTTGAAAATACTTTATCTGCAGAAATCGATAAATATGCTTGTATCACTTATAATCACTTATTTGGAGAAGATCCAACTAATGATGTTACTTCAAATGAATTTAAAGAGAAAGTGGAAAAAACCCCTTATGATGTATTATTGGCTGGATTCCCATGCCAATCATTCAGTATAGCTGGGAAAAAAGAAGGTTTTAAAGACAAGACCAGAGGTACTCTATTTTACGATATAGCAGATCTTATCGAAAGAACAAGACCTAAAGCTTTTCTACTTGAAAATGTTGAAGGACTTATTAGGCATGATAAAGGTAGAACTTTTGAAATTATACTAGAAACTCTTATAAAGGAATTAAATTATACTGTAATTGGTGCAAATATAAATCCAGAAAATGATGAGATTACTTTTGAAGCTAGCTCTTTCATCTTAAATTCTAAAAACTTTGGTGTTCCTCAAAATCGACCACGAGTTTATCTTATGGGATTTGATAACAAACGCTATGAACAACAAGAGGAACTATTTAGTCGGATTAAGTTGCCGAAAAAATCTAGTGGATCGGTTATTTATAAAAACTTGCATGACCTACTGGATTATCAATCAAATGAGAAATACTATCTTTCAGAAGGGTATTTAAATACTTTAAAAAATCATAAAACACGACACAAAGGAAAAGGAAATGGCTTTGGGTATATGGTTGTAAATTCCCCTAAGATAGATAACCCTATATCAAATGCACTACTAGCTACTGGTGGATCTGGAAAAGAGCGTAACTTGGTTTATGATCCACAAGACGGTATCGGGGGTAAAATTGTTAAGAATAAACAAACGCCATTGAATCATGAAGGAATTAGATTAATGACACCTAGGGAGTGGGGGAAACTTCAAGGGTTTATTGGTTATGCATTTGTGCAAGATGGTATCGATAAATTTTCATTTCCTTCTGAGATCAGTAATGCACAACAATATAAGCAATTTGGTAATTCAGTAACTATTCCTGTACTAGAAGAACTTGCAATGCTAATGGGCAAGACACTTGAAATTTTGGAGTCAACGGATCAGAAAAGTAACCTCTCCAAAATTGTTGGTTTATGAGTTCACAGGGAGGTGTGTGCCATGTTAAAAGGAAATAAAGGTGAATGGAGCGAACTCTACACATTTTTGAAACTTTTAGGTGAAGGAGAACTATATGCTGCAGATGAAAAAATGGAAAGGTTACACAATATATACTATCCAATAATTAAAGTATTAAGAATAGAAAAAGGGAAAGAATTAGAATATGTTTGTGATGATGAGTTTATAATTATTGATGATGAAAGAAATAATCATACAACAAAAATACCAATTATTGAATTTCAGAAGTATGCATTGTTACTACTTGATAAAATTAAGAGTGCAAGTGGCAGCTCTTTTACAATTCAAGAAATTGATCAATTTCTTGAATTAATTAAATTTGATACATTAAAATCTAAATCCAGTCGAAAAAGTGACATTAGAATTGTTGTACATGATTCCAATACGGGTATGAAACCTATGTTAGGTTTTAGTATCAAATCTAAATTAGGAAGGCCATCAACACTTTTTAATGCTGGAAAATCTACAAATCTTGTATATAAAATAAATGGGGATATTAATGATACTGATCTCCAACAAATAAATTCTATAAATACAAGAACTCACAAAATACGTAATAGATTAGCATTGATGGAGCAAAAAGATCTCACTTTAGACTTTGTCAAAGTTTCAAATGAAATGTTTGATTTAAATCTTAAAGTTATTGATTCAGAAATGCCCAAGATTCTATCTGAGTTAGTACTATATTACTTTTCAGGTAGGGGTTCTCACTTAAGCGAATTATCAAAGTTAATAGAAAAGGAAAACCCTCTTAACTACAACAATTTATTGGGGCATAATTTTTATGAATATAAATTAAAGGCGTTTTTAAGGGATGTTGCTTTAGGTTTAACCCCAAGAAAAAGATGGGATGGAGAATTTGATGCAACTGGAGGTTATATTATAGTAAAAGAGGATGGAGAGCTAGTTTGTTATCATATATATAATCAAAATGAGTTTCAAGGATATTTATTGAACAATACTAAGCTTGATACTCCAAGTAGTTCCAAGCATGGGTTTGGAGAGGTCTACAAAGTTGGAAATGAGTATTTCTTTAATCTAAACTTTCAAATCAGGTTTAATTAACTATTTCGAAAAAACAATAAAATTTACCTATAGGTTTTCTAATTTGAGGGGCATTACTCTCGATCGACTCTAACCACTTTAAGTGATTAAAGTCGATTTTGTACTAGTAATTATACCCATACAGCTTTATTTTCTTAGATGCTAGAAAGCATTTAAAAGTTCCGACTTTTTCTTAATTTAATATAATAATAAATTCCGATGAATAAAGGGATCATGCTAAGAACAATGCCGGCAGGAGCTTCAAGTCCAACAAGTACAAACATCATGAAGATTGTAGCAGCAGTAATAATATAACGAATTAACTGCAAATTTTCTTCTGATTTCGTCAAAAGCATTTTTCTGTATTTTTCATCCTTAGAATCCACCTGGATGAATTTAATTAGAAAGTAGATAAAAATAATTAAAGATCCGAGTGCAGATAAGGGAATAATGATGTCGTCTTTTATCGGTCCTAATAGGAACATAAATAATATGAATGAAAGAATTGGTAGAATGAACATTCCTAGCAAGTAAAGTGTTACTTTACGTGTATAAGTTTGTTTGAAAATATCATACTCTATTTTGAGGTCATTCATTCCAATCGCCTTTTTTATTTCATCAACACTTCCAAGTTCTGAGATGATTTTATTAGCCACTTCATTTTCATCGTAATTTTGAGCAAGTAAGTCTTGATACTTGTCCTCAACTGTATCTAACATGTTTTCTTTAACTGCTTCAACTCTTTGGCTGTTTGGTAAATCTTGAAACAAATGGTCAATGTGCTTTTTTACACGTTTCAAATAATCACTCCTCGATAAAGTTATCTAAAACTTTTTTGGTCGTTTGCCATTCTTGAAATTTTTCCTGTAAGTAACTTCGCCCAAGGTGTGTCAGCTTGTAGTAAGTACGTGGTTTACCTTGACTTACATTCCCCGAATAAGACTCGATATACTTTTTATCTTGAAGGCGAATAAGAGCAGCATAAAGTGTCGCCTCTTTTATTTCATAATGACCTTCACTCCGAACAGTTATTTTTTTTGAAATTTCATAACCGTAACTATCGTGCTCTTTTAAGATTTGTAGAATTAGGATGTCATTATAGCCACGCATAATATCACTGCTAATCAATCAATCACCTTCTTATTATGTGGATTACTCTATCTGTCATAGTTAATTATATAATAACTGAACTACTCTAACAGATCAAGTACTTTTTGAATATATATACTATAACAATTTGATATATTTAGCTAAGGAGATTTGAGTTCGTTGACCTATTTAACGAAGGTTTTGTGAAAAGATTAATCGTGTGATTTTGAGTATTAAGAATGATTGGAGTACAGCGAATAGGAGCTAATCGTCAGAGATCGTGATTATAATCAAGTAGATCTGTCACTAATAGGAGCTAAGCTAATCATTCCTTAAGGTCATTTATTTTCTTTGCTAATGGACGTGATTGTTTAAAGAAAAATAGTCCGATTAAGAGCAAAATAAGATCGAGCAGGATGATCGGCGTGACTACTTCAGTAATAGGATTAAAAATGAACTTGAACGCGGTCATGAAACTAGGTCCAACGAAGATTAGGGCTAACATATACCAAATGGTGTTTATCCGCTGATAAAGTTTAATTTTTGCATCCTTATCTGAATATATTTCAAAGTTGCCCAATTTTGCTGGCCTTCTAAAGTATTGCCAACGGTTAATTGAGGCGATATGATCGACGTGATTTGCTTGCTTAGAATTAATCGCAGAAGATTGCTCATGCATATGACTTATACCTTGATCTAAAAATTCAATCCGATAAATGTATTCACCTTGTTCACATGGCTTAAAAATATAGTACCCATCTGAAATGTAATCAAGTGCATCCCCTTTTTGACACATCATATTTAACCAGTCTTCTTCCTTTTCATAGTTCAAAAACAGATTTTTAAACGGATTTCTTCGGATCTTCTTATGCACATTCCCCACTCCCTTTTTCACAAAATAAAATAAAAACCTAAATTATTCATAGTTTATCGCAAAGTAATTGATAATGCTTAACTAAATGCCTTTCGTTTATATGTACGCACTCACTTAAAGGGTGAACGGAAATAATGTATAGTCATCTGAAGACACGAAGACTCCAGCGGGAATCGGATGAGCCGAAGATCCACTTTTGTAGCGATTTTTGCTACAAAAGTTAGCTGAGGCCATCCCCGCGGAACGCGAAGTGTCTTCAGATGACGACCTCTCATATGAATAATTAAGGTAAAAAATCTTTATTTTTAATAAAAAACTCACCCACCATTATTATAACTTAAAAAGGAAACTGTTCAATTAATTATAGCGAAAAGTTCCATACTAATCCAACTTAGTCAGGATAAGTTTTAGTTTTTGCTAATTAAATCTGATTATTTTGATGAATTGGACTTTATCAGAAATATTGGCTATGGTTGATAGGAGTGGGTTTTTTCAGTTTCAAACTTTTTTTTTTTTTTTTTTTTTTTTTTTTTTTTTTTTTTTTTTTTGTAAAAAACAGAAATAGGAGTATAATCGATTTATAGTGAGGGCAAAGTTAATTTGAGCCAATTTTCAGTTGTTTCCAACTGGAGGGAGGGATATGGATGGACCCCGTTATTGATAAGTTGTTCAAGATTGAACAGATTGCGAAGAATATGAAAGGTGATGTCGATGATCAGAAAGAAAAGATTCGACTCAGATATCGAACGATGCAAAAAGAGTTTGATCAGAAGAGTGATCGTGAGACAGAGGAGCAGTTGAGGCAGATTCGAACAGAAAGTGATCAGCTTCATGAAGAGCGGAGCCAAATGGTTTATGCGCAATACAAAACGGAACTTGATCTTTTGGAAAATGTTTATCAGACGAAACAAAATCAAATCGTAACGACTATTTTTGAAAATATAATTAAAGGTTGAGGTGGGTGAATTGCTAAATCAATATACAGCCATGACAACCAAGATTCGTGGGATGCGAGGGAAGTTATTAAAGCGAGAGGATTATATCAATCTGTCTTATTTAACTTCAGAAAGAGAAATTGCTGATTATTTAAAGCGGCATCCTGGCTATCAAGATTTACTGCAAGATGTTGAAATTAATAAGGTAACGCGTGTGGAGTTAGAAGGTTTGCTTAACTCATCGATTTATGAAGATTATAATAAGTTGTTTCGGTTTGGGAATTTGAAGCAACGGAAGTTTTTACACATCCATGGGATTACTTATGAAGTCATCGTCTTGAAAAAGTTTTTGCGGCGTGCGTTTAATGTTGCAGAAATTTATCAAGAAGTCGGCAATGAGTTTTTAGTTTTCTTAAGCAAGCATTCTAAGTTAGATTTCGATCGATTGCAAAACGCTCAGAACTTGGAAGAATTTCGTCAAGCATTAGCAGGTAGTCGGTATTATCGACCGCTAAAGCTACTTGAAAGAATTGAAAATCCGACGTTATTTGATTATGAAACAGCGTTGGACACATATGCTTTTACGGCAATTTGGCAAGAGAAAAATAAATTAATTAATAAGAAAGAACAGAAGACATTTGAAAAAATATATGGCATGCAATTTGATTTGCTAAATATTGTGTTTATTTTTCGTTACAAGAAGTTTTATGATTTACCAGCGGAGCAGATTGCTTCTTTATTGATTCCAATAAATTATCGACTAAAGCCCGATAAAATTCGTTTGTTATTAGAGGCTAACGATGAAGTGGAGTTTTGGGGAATTATCGAAACAACTCACTATGCAAAATATATTGATAAATTCCGGACGGAACAACACCTCGATCTGCTTTATGAAAAATTGATGGATGAAGTGATTAGTGGTAGGGAGAAAGAAGAGCCTTATTCAGCTGCGACGATGTATGGTTATCTTCATGATAAAGAAAAAGAGGTTGAATTAATTACTCGAATCATTGAAGCGATTCACTATGGTAGGGATGTTGCGAATATTCAGAGAGTAATTGATCAAAAGCATAAACAACCTAAATAAAGGAGGGGGATCGCTTTGATCAAAGACATGAAGTTTGTCACAATTATGGGTTTGCAAGATGATATTGATCGGATGGTCGATGTTTATCTTTCAAAGTATGAAATTCACTTTGAAAATGCCTTGACCGAGCTTTATGGTTCAAAGAGTTTACGCCCATACACGAGTCCCAATCCTTATGCCCCATATTTGGAGCGTGTCAATAAGCTATGGGGATATGTAAGGGAAAAGGATAAAGAGAAGAGTCAATTGGTGATTGATACACCATCAATGGAGATGCTCAAAGTTTCGATTGAGCAAATGGAAAATCATCTTGATCCATACCTTGAAAAAGAACAAGAGTTAAGAGGTTTTAAAGCACAAAAAGAAGCATCACTTGAGATGATTGATTTATATGAGGGTGTTGATTATCCAATTGAACGCATTTTAGCGATGGACCATATTCGCTTTCGATTTGGACGATTTACTCATTCAAACTATGAAAAATTTAAAAAATATGTTTTAGATCGATTTACGTCTATTTTTATTGAAGGTAGTCAAGATGAGGATTACACGTATGGCGTTTACTTTACTCCACAACAGTCACTTGAACGTGTTGATGCGTTGTATATTTCGATGAATTGGGAACGAATTTTTGTCCCACAGGAAGAAGAATACTTTGGCACACCAAAAGAAATCATTGCCCGATTAAGTGAAACAATAAAATCGATTGATACAGAGATTGCTGAAAATGATACCGTGATTGAAGAGATGATTCGACCGTATGCGTCAGAAATATTTTCGGCTAAACAGCGCTTAGAAGTGTTATCGGAAAACTTCAGTGTGCGGAAATATGCTGCTTTAACACATGATGAGTTTCTCCAAAAAGAAACGCAATATTTGCTGATGGGCTGGATGGACGCAGAAGATGCAGAGCAGTTGATCGAAGAAACAGATGGTGATCCTGACATTGTGGCGATTTTGGAGGATGACAACAATCCACCTGGCGGAGGGACACCACCAACGAAAATCAAAAATGCTGCTATTTTCCGTCCGTTTGAGATGTTTATCAAAATGTATGGTGTGCCGAATTATCGAGAATTTGATCCAACGTGGCTTGTTGCCTTAACGTATTCACTATTGTTTGGTGTCATGTTTGGGGATGTCGGACAAGGAGCGTTACTTGCATTAGGTGGTTATTTTATTTACAAAAAGAAAAAAGCTGATTTAGGTGGGATTATTGCCTTAGCTGGAGTCTTTGCCACGTTCTTCGGTTTTATGTATGGTAGTGTCTTTGGTTTTGAAAATGTGTTTGATACGATCTGGCTTCATCCAATGACTGCGATGACTGAGTTGCCGTTTATCGGAACGATGAATACCGTCTTTGTCGTTGCGATTGCATTTGGTATGTTTTTGATTTTGACAACGTTAATCATTAATATTGTCTCTGAAATCAAAACACATGAAACAAAGGCAGTTCTGTTTGATCGCAATGGTGTGGCAGGATTAATTTTTTATGCAGCACTTGTCACCGTGATTGTCTTGTTTATGACAGGAAATCCATTGCCAGCAGGGATTGTCTTAGCGATTGTCTTTGGCTTTCCTTTAATTATGATGGCTTTTAAAGAACCGATTTTGGCGATGATGGAAAGGAAGCAGATCGAAGGTAGTGAAGGACCAGTTATGTTTGCTGTGCAAGCCTTCTTTGAAATTTTTGAAATCTTATTAAGCTACTTTTCAAATACTTTGTCGTTTGTCAGGGTTGGTGCATTTGCGATGAGTCATGCTGCGATGATGCAAGTTGTTTTAATGCTATCTGGTGCAACAGAGGGTAGTAGCATTAATTGGCTTGTGATTATTTTTGGAAACTTAATTGTCATTGCGCTTGAAGGTTTAGTCGTTGGTATCCAAGTGCTACGATTGGAGTTTTATGAGATCTTTAGCCATTTCTATAAAGGGGACGGAAGACCCTTTGAAAATCATGTAACGAAAAACTGAAAGTGAGGAAATAACATTGAATACACTTATTAAAATGACATTATTAGCTACATTTATTTTAGGATTTGTCTTACCTTTTGCTTATTATTTCTTTGGAGCAAAATCTCGGAGCCGCTATAAACGCGCTTTAGTTGGTAATATTGCTGCTGTTATTACTGGAATTGTGATTGCAACAATTTTAGCCTACAATCCAGATTTTCAACTACTGGCTGCGGAACCAGCTGTTGCAGGGCAGGCTGTAGATACCGGATTCGCAACTGGAATGGGTTATATCGCTGCAGCTTTAGTAACGGGCTTGTCATGTATTGGTGGAGGCGTCGCGGTTGCGAGTGCGTCATCGGCAGCATTAGGTGCGATCAGTGAAGATGATTCGATTTTTGGTCGTTCATTAATTTTTGTTGGACTAGCTGAAGGGATTGCATTATACGGTTTAATTATTTCATTTATGATTTTAGGACAGCTGTAAAATGAAAATGTTTTTAATTAGCGATAACTTGAGTACGTTGACCGGTATGCGGTTAGCTGGTGTCGAGGGCGTTGTTGTGCATGAAAGGGAACAGATTCGGCAAGCATTAGATACGGCTGTTCAAGATGAAGAGATTGCGATTATTTTGATTACAGAAAAATTGGGAAAACAATTTTCTAAATTAATTGATGATATTCGGGTGGATCACCAACGCCCATTGCTCGTGGAAATTCCGGATCGATACGGAACAGGGCGTCGGCCAGATTTTATTACAGCGTATGTAAATGAAGCGATCGGCGTGAAATTATAGAGCGGGGTGAGCAAATGAATGGAAATGAAAAATTAAACCTTTTTCAAGATTTAGTTTTTAAAGAAACAGAAGAATCAGTCGCAAATCAATTGAATGAATTTGAAGTATCGTTAAAAAAGATTTATCAAGATCATCAAAATGAAAAGAAACAAAAGGATAACATCATTTTAGCAACTGAAACAGAAAATGTGCGTAAAGAGCGTAATAAACAACATGCTCAATTGCAATTAAAAATGCAACGTAATTTGCATAAAGAACAGCAAAAATTACAAGCGGAAATCTTTGATCAAGTTGATCAAAAACTAGCTGACTTTATGCAGACAGATGATTATATTACCTTATTAGAAAGACAAATTAATCAAGCGCTCAAGATTGCAAAAGATGAGGAAATTTTGCTATATATCGATCCAGTAGATGCTGATAAAGTGAATCAGCTTGAACAACGAACGGGTCACAAGCTGATCGTGTCAGACCGACCATTTATTGGTGGGATTCGTGGTGTGATTCAATCGCGCAATCTGCTGATTGATTATTCGTTTTTGAAAAGGTTAGAAGCGGAAAGAGAAAACTTCTCCTTTGATCTCGTTGAAGAGGAGGCTAACATGTGAAACAACAAGGAACAATTTATGGAATCAATGGACCAATTGTTTATCTAAAAGGAAAAACTCAATTTCAAATGTCTGAGATGGTTTATGTCGGAAAGATGCGTCTAATTGGTGAGATCATTTCGCTTAACAATGAGATGACAACGATCCAAGTGTATGAAGAGACATCTGGTATGAAGCCAGGGGAGCCTGTTTATGGTACCGGTCAACAGATGAGCGTTACACTTGGCCCGGGGATTTTAAATAATATTTTTGATGGAATCGAACGTCCATTAAAAACAATTGAAGACCAGGTTGGTCAATACATCACGAAATCCGTTCAAGTTGAATCGCTAGATACAGAGCGCAAATGGCCTGTTCATGTGACTGTAGAACTTGGCCAAGAAGTGACTGGTGGCATGATTATTGCTGAAGTTCAAGAAACGAAAACGATCGTGCATAAGTCAATGATCCCGCCAAATATTGATGGAAAGGTGATTGAAGTTGTTGAAGATGGTGACTATACTGTCGTTGAACCAATTGTGAAA
Organism: Amphibacillus indicireducens; assembly: GCF_039539605.1. Lineage (NCBI taxonomy): Bacteria > Bacillati > Bacillota > Bacilli > Caryophanales > Bacillaceae > Amphibacillus > Amphibacillus indicireducens. Next base: position 13,537 of record NZ_BAABDL010000002.1, read on the forward strand.
ATCCAACAGTTGGACGACACGATTGTTGAGATTCGACTTGCCCAAAAATGGCCAATCCGAATTCCACGTCCTGTTAGAAGACGCCATGAAAGTTCTGTGCCACTAATCACTGGCCAACGCGTTGTTGATACGCTATTCCCAATTACAAAAGGCGGAACAGCTGCGATTCCTGGTGGCTTTGGAACTGGAAAAACGATGATGCAGCACCAGGTCGCTAAATATTCTGATGCAGATATCATTGTTTATATTGGGTGCGGTGAACGTGGGAATGAAATGACTGAAGTGCTAGAGGATTTTTCTGAATTAGAGGATCCGAAGTCTGGAAATTCATTGATGGAAAGAACGGTTTTAATTGCCAACACATCAAATATGCCTGTTGCCGCTAGAGAAGCATCAATCTATACCGGTGTAACGTTAGCAGAGTACTACCGCGATATGGGCTATGATGTGGCGATTATGGCAGATTCGACTTCGCGTTGGGCGGAAGCATTGCGTGAGTTATCGGGTCGACTAGAAGAAATGCCAGCGGAAGAAGGATTCCCAGCCTATTTAGCAAGCCGGCTAGCGACATTTTACGAACGTGCTGGCTTAATGCAAAACCTAAATGAATCGGAAGGATCTGTGTCAATTATTGGTGCTGTTTCTCCACAAGGTGGCGACTTTTCTGAACCTGTGACACAGAATACGAAGCGATTTGTCCGTTGTTTTTGGGGATTGGATCGTCAACTTGCCAATGAACGTCATTATCCAGCCGTAAGTTGGTTGAATAGTTATAGTCTTTATGTTGATGACCTGTCTGCATGGTTCCGGGACAATGTATCACCAGACTTTATTAATAATCGTCGTCAAATTCTTGAGATTTTACATCAGGAAAGCTCGTTAATGGACATCGTTAAATTAATCGGTAGTGATGTTTTACCAGATGATCAGAAACTGACGATTGAGATTGCTCGAGTGATTCGCTTAGGCTTTCTACAACAAGATGCTTTTCATCAAGAGGATACAAATGTTTCATTAGAAAAACAAGCAAAAATGATCGAAGTTATTTTACATCTGTATCGTCAATGTCGTGAGATGATCTCGATGGGAATGCCGATGTCGCTCTTATTAGAAAATCAAATTTTTAATCGTGTTGTGACGATAAAATATGATGTACCAAATGATCGATTGGACTTACTCGATCAGTATTTAGACGATATTGATCAATTCTACAATCACATTATGGCGACAAATGCATAAGGAGGGGTTTAAATGTCAATTGAATATTTAGGGCTCGATTCGATAAATGGACCCCTTGTTGTTTTAGAAGGTGTTCAAGATGTGGCTTTCGATGAGATTGTTGAGTTTTCCGTCCAGCGTACAAAGAAAAAACTTGGACGTGTCATAGAAGTATATGAAGATAAAGCGATTATTCAAGTGTTTGAAAGCACGGCAGATATGTCACTTGAAAATACGCATACAAGATTAACGGGTCGTCCAATGGAGATTCCGTTATCACCAGAGATATTGGGTCGTACATTTGATGGAATTGGTCGCCCGATTGATCAATTAGGTGACGTTTCATCTGTAATGAAAAGAGATGTTAATGGTGATCCGTTAAACCCGGTTTCTCGTGAGTATCCAAGAAACTTTATTCAAACAGGGATTTCAGCAATTGATGGATTGACGACATTAATTCGTGGTCAAAAACTGCCCTTCTTTTCTGGAGATGGCTTACCGCATAATGAGTTAGCTGCTCAAATTGTTCGACAAGCCAATCTTGGTGAGGGAAGCAGTGAAAAATTTGGGGTTGTTTTTGCTGCAATGGGTGTGCAACATGACGTCGCAGATTTTTTTAGAAGGACGTTTGAAGAGAGTGGTGTTTTAGATCGAGTCACGATGTTCCTTAACGTCGCTAGTGATCCAGTCATTGAGCGTATTATGACACCACGTGTTGCGCTGACTGCTGCAGAGTATTTAGCTTACGATTTAGGGATGCATATTCTTGTAATTATGACAGATATGACAGCTTACTGTGAAGCGTTAAGGGAAATATCAGCTTCAAAACAAGAGATTCCATCGCGAAAAGGGTATCCCGGTTATTTATATAGTGACTTAGCGATGCTCTATGAGCGTGCAGGAATTGTTGCTGGTAAACCAGGCTCGGTTACACAAATCCCAATTTTGACGATGCCAAACGATGATATAACCCATCCGATTCCAGACTTGACAGGTTATATCACGGAAGGACAAGTTGTCTTTGATCGGGATTTACAAGGAAAATCGATTTATCCACCAATTGATATTTTGCCATCACTTTCACGGTTGATGAAAGGTGGTATTGGTGAGAAATATACGCGGGGAGATCATCAAGCTGTTGCAAACCAATTGTTTGCCTCATATTCTCGAGTGAAGGAAGCTCGGTCATTAGCATCGGTTATCGGTGAGGATGAACTTGCACCAACAGATAAAAAGTATTTAGCCTATGGTCGTAAATTTGAGGATCAGTTCCTCGGTCAAGCAAAAGATGAAAACCGAAGTATAATTGAAACATTAGATTTTGCTTGGGAGTTATTACGGATGTTGCCACGTGAAGAATTGGATCGGATTGATACACAGTTGTTGGATCAATATTATGGTTTAGAGAAGGTGTTATAATGCCTGAAAATACTGCGCCAACTAAAGGTAATTTAATGAGAATCGAGAAGACTCTTGCTCTGTCTAATCAAGGCTATGAGATGCTTGATCGGAAACGTGTGATTTTAATTAATGAAATCATGACTTTGGTTAAAGAGGCGGAGGAAATACAGCGTCAAATTGACCAAACGTATCGCGATGCTTATGCTGCTTTAGAGCAAGCTAACGTTGAAGCAGGAATTCGTTATGTTGAAGAAATTGCTGCAACTGTTCCGATTGAAGATTCACTAAAATTAAAAGTTCGTAGTGTGATGGGAACGGAAATTCCGTTAGTTGAGTATGATGAGACACCTTCAAGGCCAGCTTATTCTTTTTATAGTACGAACTCATCACTCGATGAGGCGCGGGCGGCTTTTGAAAAGGTGAAGAAGTTAACGATTGATTTGTCGATGATTGAAAATACGGCTTTTCGTTTGGCAAATAATATTCGTAAGACGCAGAAAAGAGCCAATGCTTTAAAAAATATTTCGATTCCAAAACTTCGGGCTCAAAAAGTTGAGATTGTCAATGCTTTGGAGGAGAAAGAGCGTGAAGAGTTTACGCGTTTGAAAGTAGTTAAAGAAAAGATTCTACGTTAGAGACTAATAAAAGCTTGAAAAGTGTTTTAAATCACTTTTTGAGCTTTTTTAGTTTTGCTACTAGCATTATATTTTTTGAAAATTAACTACGGACATATTTTGATTACTTAGACGAGAAAATGTCCGTAGTTGACTGACTGCGGACATTTTCTTACTTTTTAAGATTGAAATAGTCCGCAGTCGTACCCACTACGGACATTTTTGCAGATTTTTTAAGGCAAAAAGTCCGTAGTTGAGCAACTACGGACATATTACCGACATTAAAATCAAAAATTGTCCGATGAAGTCAGAAAAAATCGCTTGACTCTATCAAGAAAGCTACTAACATTAAAGATAGTAATTAATACATAAACAAAGGGAGCTGTGTGTATGAGCACTGTACGTCAGATTAAAGTGAATCAATTAGGTTATCCAGTTAGAGCGAGTAAGGTTGCTGTCTTTACGAATAAATATCAAACTTTTGAAGTGATTGATCAAGTGACTGATCAGGTCGTTTATCGTGGGGGATTGTCAGAAGCTATTGCTGACCAGGCGAGTGGAGAGACTGTTTATCTTGGTGATTTTTCTGAACTAACAAAAGTAGGGCAATATCAGATAAAAGCAAGCAATGATCGTTCAGCAACATTCGTGATTGATGAAAGTGCTTATCAAGTTGCTCGTCAAGGTATTTTGAAAGCGTTTTATTTCTATCGTTGTGGAATGGAATTAACTGAAGAATTTGCTGGAGACTGGGCGCATCAGGCTTGTCATCTGGAAAAGAGTATTGTGTTTGATAGCCAAGATCTTAAGTTTGATGGAACGGGTGGTTGGCATGATGCTGGAGATTATGGCAAATATACGGTTGCTGGTGCAAAGGCTGTTGCTGATTTATTACTTGCTTATGAATTAAAACCAGATGCTTTTAAGCAAGAAATACCGATTCCTGAAACAGATGGGATTACACCAGATATTTTACATGAATGTCGGTTTGAATTAGACTGGCTATTAAAAATGCAAGAGCTAGGTTCGGGTGGTGTCTATCATAAATTAACAACGCTTGAATTCCCAGGACTTGATGTAATGCCTGAGGATGATCTTGAGCCGCAATACTTTACGCCAATTTCAGCTACGGCCACGGGAACTTTCGCAGCGATCATGGCGATGGCCGCTCGAGTGTATCAACCATTTGATCAAAAATTCTCTACAGTTTGTTTGGAGCGAGCTGAAAAAGCTTGGCAGTGGCTTTTAAACAATCCCGATGTACCTGGCTTTAAAAATCCACTAGAAATAACAACTGGCGAATATGGTGACAAAGATGATCGTGATGAGCGCTACTGGGCTGCTGCAGAGCTATACCGCACAACAGGGAAAGAAAACTATCATCAGTTCGTCAAACAATTAGCGCAAGAGAGTTTTTCAAAAAATGAATTTGGTTGGGCTGACATGGGCGGCTACGGGACGATTGCGTACTTGCTTAATGGTGAAGGGGCGAGTGATCGAGCTTTGTATCAGCAGTTAAAAGAAGGTTTGATTAAGGAAGCAGAACAATTAGTTGACGTTTGTTCTGCAGATGGTTATTTAATTTCGTTAAAGAATGAAGACTATATTTGGGGTAGTAACATGGAGTTAATGAATCGGGGAATGACATTATTATTTGCTCATCATTTGACGGGTAAAAAGGAGTTCGAGGATTGCGCGCTTGATCATGTTCATTATTTATTTGGTCGAAATACACTTGATATGAGTTATGTGACTGGTTTTGGTGATCGACCAGTTATGGAGCCGCATCATCGTCCTTCTGTAGCAGATGGTGTTGATGCACCCGTTCCTGGTTTAGTTTCTGGTGGACCGAATGCGGGCATACAGGACGAATATGCAGCAGAACATTTGCAAGGCAGAGCACCTGCTAAATCCTTTGCTGACCATGAGGATAGTTATGCGACAAATGAAGTGACAATTTATTGGAATTCACCTGCGTTATTTGTGCTGGCACATTTTTAAAGTGAATTTGAATTGAAAATGAGTCTGTAAACATGGTATAAATAGATAGGATCAAAAGATTCTATCTATTTATTTTTTGGAGAGCAAGATAAGTTTAGCTTGTCCTCTATTTGAAAGGATTTTAATATGAAAGAAAATTTTTGGCGTGATTTACCGCGACCGTTTTTTGTATTAGCACCAATGGAAGATGTGACGGACGTTGTCTTTCGTCACGTTGTTAGTGCAGCAGCAAGACCGGATGTCTTTTTCACAGAGTTTACGAATACGGTCAGTTATTGCCATCCAGAAGGAAAAGAAAGTGTCCGTGGTCGGCTGACGTTTACTGAGGATGAACAGCCAATGGTTGCTCATATTTGGGGTGATCAGCCTGAATATTTCCGGCAGATGAGTATCGGATTAGCTGAACAAGGTTTTAAAGGCATTGATATTAATATGGGCTGTCCTGTTCCGAATGTTGCATCTAAGGGTAAGGGTGCTGGTTTGATTCGCTTTCCTGATAAGGCGGCTGAAATTATTGAAGCAACGAAAGCTGGTGGATTACCTGTCAGTGTCAAGACAAGACTAGGTTACACGTATTTAAATGAATGGCGTGACTGGTTAGGACACATACTAGAACAAGACATTGCGAACTTGTCGATCCATTTACGGACGCGCAAGGAAATGAGTGATTTTGATGCCCATTGGGAATTGATTCCTGAGATTAAACAGCTTCGAGACAAGATCGCACCAGACACTTTGTTGACGATTAATGGTGATATTCCTGACCGTCAAACAGGGTTAGAATTGGTTGAGAAATATGGTGTTGATGGCGTCATGATTGGTCGGGGGATTTTTAAAAATCCATTTGCATTTGAAAAAGAAGCAAAGGATCATAGCAATCAAGAATTGCTTGATTTGTTAAAGTTGCATTTAGATCTGTTTGATCATTATTCGAAAATAGAAGACCGTTCCTTTAAACCACTCAGACGCTTTTTTAAAATTTATGTCCGAGGTTTTCGAGGGGCAAGTGAATTACGAAATGAATTGATGATGACAGAAACAACTGATGAGGTACGCAGGTTGCTCAATCAGTTTGAGTAAAAAATTGTGGGCTAGGTCAAGAAAAAGTATGTAACAATCAGCCTAGTCCCTAAAATTTCCAACCTCCACAGATTACGTGGGGGATTTTTTTATGCAAAAAAGTGCACATTTGAGTTTTTTTATGTATAATGGCTCTAACAGCAAAACATACTTAAGAAAATTAATTAATTAACTAATTAATTAACAAGGAAATAGTATCGAATAAGCTTTATTAGTAAGGGTTAATTGAAAGGTGATGCTTACTAAGCAATTTATTTCGATGACTACTTTCACTCAATTTAGGTAATAATTATAGTTGAATTAAACTAGTCGATAAAGTTAGTTATAGCGATTATGAGTATGTTTTTAATTGTTGTCATAAAATAATCTAATGATAGGAGCATAACAGATGGGAATTCAATTTAATGATGCATTGAAAAGTTTTAAAATTGATGCAAAAGATACGAGTTACATTATTTCAATTGTTGATGAAGAACAATTTTTAGGTCATGTTTATTTTGGTGAAAAAATTCCGGATCAGGATATGAATCATTTATTAAGACTTGAGGAAAATCCGTTTGTTCCTTCTAAAAATAATCGGGATAGAGGTACTTTTATGGACAGTTTTCCTAACGAGTACTCATCTCATGGTTTAGGTGATTATCGAGAAAGCTCGATTAGTGTGATGACACAATCTGGTATGAGTACTGTTGGGATTAATTATCAATCACATGAGATCTATCAAGGAAAGCCAAAGTTAGACGGGTTACCTGCAACGTTTGGAAATGAAGAAGATTGTACCACATTGGAAATCACGTGTATTGACAAGCATTTAAATTTGGAAGTTGTGTTAGTTTATACAGCTTTTGAAAATTTAGATGTGATTACAAGAAGTGTTAGAGTAACAAATCGAGCAAAAGAAAGCATTCAGCTTCGAAAAGTTTTATCAGCTTGTGTAGACTTTGATCGAAATGATTTAGATATGATTACGCTTCATGGTTCATGGGCAAGAGAACGCCACGTCTCAAGAAGAAAAGTAGAATTAGGCAAGCAAGGTATTTCCTCTCTCAGAGGTCAGTCTGGTCATCAAGTCAATCCGTTTCTTGCAGTGATGGATCAAACGGCTACAGAAGATAGTGGTGAAGTGTATGGCTTTAACTTCGTCTACTCAGGAAACTTCCTTGCTCAAGCGGAAGGCTGTCAGTTTGATACGACAAGAGTAGTAATGGGAATTAACCCAGAAGATTTTTCTTGGGAACTCGATCCTGAAGCTACATTTACCGCACCTGAGGTAGTGATGGTTTATTCCAATGAGGGAATCGGTAAAATGTCTCGAACGTTCCATGATTTATATCGAACACATCTAATCCGTGGCAAGTATAAAAATAAGAAACGCCCAATTTTAATTAATAACTGGGAAGCGACTTATTTTGATTTTGATACCGAAAAACTTTTAGATATTGCAAAAGAAGCTTCACAGTTAGGTATTGAAATGCTTGTGATGGATGATGGCTGGTTTGGTGACAGAAGCAGTGATAATATGGCCTTAGGCGACTGGATCGTTAATGAGGATAAAATTAAAGGTGGGCTAAAAAATTTAGTCGATCAAGTCAACAAACTTGGGATGAAATTTGGAATTTGGTTTGAACCAGAAATGGTTTCACCTGATTCAGATCTATACCGAGCCCATCCGGACTGGTGTATCCATATTGAGGGGCGAGAAGGATTACGTTCACGAAATCAATATGTCTTAGATTTTTCTAGAAAAGAAGTAAGAGATTATATTTATGAAAGTTTAAGAAAAATTTTATCAAGTGCGAATATAGAGTATGTTAAATGGGATATGAACCGTCAGCTTACTGATGTTGGGAACAGTGTCCTACCAGCGAATCAACAGCGAGAAATTTGGCATCGATATGTACTCGGTGTCTACGACATGATGGATCGATTAACAACTGATTTCCCACACATTTTACTTGAAAACTGTTCAGGTGGAGGCGCAAGGTTTGATCCAGGGATGCTTTACTATAGTCCACAAATTTGGACGTCAGATGACACTGACGCAATCGAAAGGCTAAAAATTCAGCATGGTACGTCGATGGTGTATCCTGTCTCTTCAATTGGTGCTCATGTTAGTGATGTCCCGAATCATACGGTTGGGAGGGTGACACCTTTTGAAACACGTGGTTTAGTCGCTCTCTCAGGAACGTTTGGTTATGAGTTAGATGTGACTAAAATTCCACAAGAAGACAGAGAGATGATTCCTAAGCAGGTTGAAATGTATCATAAATACAATGACCTGATTCGAGAAGGAGACTTATATCGAATTGGTAATGTGTTTGAAAACCCTGAATTTGAATGTGTCGAGTATGTCTCAAAGGATAAAGATGAAGTTTTGGTAACTTATGTACAAGTGCTTTCTAGAGCGAATCATCGCAGTAGAAGAATTAGACTCAAGGGACTTGATAAAGGGAGTTATTACCGCAATCAAGAAACAAATGCAGTTCACTCAGGTGCAGCGTTGATGAATGGCGGGATTTTAATTGAAGATATGTATGGAGATTTCAAAGGAAAGTTAATTCACTTTATTAAAGAGTAATTTTTCACCTGTATAACTAAAAGTAATTAAGGGATGGCTCCGATTGGATGCTGTCCTTTTTTCATGAATATCTTTTGTTACACTGTACAGGATATTCCTTGATGACTAAGGATAGAAAACGGTATAATTAGATTGTCATTTCTGTTATTGATGATAAATATTATAGATTTATTAGGGGGATTCACTTTTGTCGATTGCGATTATTACACTTATTGTACTAATCATTGTTAACGCTTTTTTTGCAGCTTCAGAGCTTGCGTTTGTGAACTTGAATGAGAATAAAATTAAACGACAAGCAGAATTAGGTGACAAAAATGCATTGAAAATCTATTAGCTAATCTCAAACTCGAGTCAATTTTTAAGTACGATTCAAATTGGGATTACGTTAGCTGGTTTTTTATCAAGTGCATTTGCAGCGGATTTCTTTGCTGGACCGTTGTCAGAGATGTTGTTTGATTTAGGTGTTCCGATTCCGTTGGGAACATTGAACACAATTTCAGTTGTTGTGATTACGATTGTGTTGTCTTATTTTACGTTAGTTTTTGGTGAGCTTGTTCCAAAACAATTGGCACTTAAAAAGGCAGACGAAATTGCCAAGGTCGCAGTTGGACCGATTTCGTTATTAGCAAAAATTTGTTCGCCAATCGTTAAGTTTTTAACGTTTTCTATTCATCTTATCTTACGTTTACTTCGTGTCGATCCGAATGACGTATCTGAATTAACAACAGAAGAAGATATTCGGTTAATGATCGATATAAGTGGTGAAAGTGGCACAATTAATAAAAATGAACAAACGATGATTGATAATGTCTTTGAATTTGATGATAAACTTGTGTCTGATATTATGACACACCGAACTGAATTTGTTGCTTTGGCTTATGACCTAGATTTTAAGCAAGTGATCCAGCAGATTAATCAATTTCGCTATACAAGATTTCCTGTTTATCAGGAGTCAAAGGATAATATTATTGGTGTGTTACATGTTAAGGACTTGTTCGCCCACCTTGATCAATCGAAGGATGGTTCATTTGAATTAGAGAAAGTTATGAGGGAACCGTTTTTCATCTTTGAATGGCAACCGATTGATGTTGTCTTTGCAAATATGCGAAATCACAATATTCACATTGCAATTGTTCTTGATCAGTTTGGTGGAACGGAAGGCTTAATAACGATTGAAGATATTATTGAGGAAATTGTAGGTGAAATTGCAAGTGAAAGCATTGAACCAGGTCATTTGAATGAAGAATTCACTCAAATTGCTGAGAATCAATATCGAGTAGATGGAACATTTCGGTTATGGGAGCTTCAAGATGCATTGAATATTGAGCTACCTATTGATGAATTTGAAACAGTCAGTGGATTTGTTATTGACTAGATTGGCTATATACCGAAAGAAGATGACCGACCGACAATTTATTATAAGCAGCTTAATTTTGAAGTGAAAAGCGTCATTGAAAAGCGGATCGATGAAGTTTTAGTAACGATTGAAGGTCCAAATATTATAGAAAATGATAATCAGTGATAAATTACCACTCTATACAAAGGCTAGCCCTTTGATAGAGTGGTTTTTTGTTTTGCTATATGGATGCGTCTTTCGACAGATTGTTGCTTAAAACTACATTGAATTAACGTTGGCAAATCAAACTGTGCTAAACTATTTTTAAGAAGTAATTAACGGAGGTTTTGATGATGACTCAAACAATGCAAGGAATTGCGAAACATCTGATCGTTGTTTCCTATGATGCTTTTTCAGAGGATAATTGGGAACAGGCGAAGCGACTACCTAATCTAGCTAAATTGATTGCAAAGGGTGCGTATAGTACTCAGTTAAAAAGTGTCTATCCAACGATGACTTATGTGATCCATTCGACAATGGTTACAGGTGTTTACCCAGATAAGCATGGCGTGATTCATAACAATCCATTGCAACCATTTGTTGAGTCAAAGAATCAGGCGTGGCATTGGTATCAAGACAATTTAAATGTTCTGACGGTCTATGATGTAGCCAAACAGGCAGGGCTAAAAACGGCAGGGATTATGTGGCCAGTGACGGGACGTTCATCGCTAACATATAATTTACCTGAGATTGTTGCTGTTAATGATGAAAATCAAGCGTTGAAAGTTTTGAAAAATGGCAGTCCTTTTTTCTGTCTTAATTTAGAATTGAAGTTTGGTCGGATTCGAAAGGGTATCGAGCAACCCTACTTGGATGATTTTTCGACGGCATGTGCTGTTGATACGATTAAACGTAAAAAACCGAACCTGCTCTTATTACATCTAATTGATTTAGATGATACGAAGCATAAATATGGTACGGATAATAAAGCAGTTGACCAAGTGATTCAGCGAATGGATCATAGACTTGGTGATCTTATTGAAGCAGTCGAAGAGGCAGGGGTCGCAGATGAAACGGCATTTATTGTTTTGGGTGATCATGGGCAATTCAATGTTAATTACAAAGTGTATTTAAATAACCTTCTGAAAGAGAAAGGTTTAATTTTTGACAGAGATGGTAAGTTGGAATGGCGTGCCTATTTTCAAAGTACTGGTGGATCAGCCTATTTACAAATTCAAAAGGGTGATCAGGAAGCTGAGCAATTGGCATTGGAACTTCTTGAACAAATTGCCCCTGACCAGCAATATGGGATTGAGCAGTTTTATGAGAGGGATGATCTTGATCGACTTCATGTTGATCGCTCGATTAGCTATATAGTTGAGGCAAAACAAGGCTATAGTTTTGAGGACGGGCTATCTGATCGGATTGTTGAAGATTTGGAACAACAAGGGATCAAACACGCAACCCATGGATATTCCCCGGATAAAGATAATTATCATTGTAATCTTGTCATCTCAGGCGACAAAGTCAATCATGGCTTACAACTAGCTGAACTTGAAATGGTTGATATTGCTCCGACGATAGCTAAAATATTAGGGCTTGAATTTACCGGTGGAGACGGTCGTAGTATTGACGAAGCTTTTCAACAATAAAAGGTTTGAATCATGTTGAAATATCAGTGAAAAAGCTATCGACACATCGAAGAGATGATGGATAGCTTTTTATAGTTAAATATTGATAAAGTAAATCACAATTAAAGCAACGATTGCCATCAATGTTGAAACGATCACACTGTGGATTAGCGGGTTCGGTCCTAATTTTTTGAGTTCCTTTAGATCGGTTTTTAAGCCAATCGCAGCAAGTGCGGCTACCATTAAAAATCGACTGATATTTTTTAGTGCAGTAGAGACAGGCATTGAAAAAAGTCCGAAGCTATTAATCAGGGACATGCCAATAAATGCAACGATAAACCACGGAATTAAGCCGGTAATTTTCACTTTCTTGCGAGCTGTTGGTGAAGTTTTTGCTTCTAAACGAGCACTAATCACAGAAAAAACAAGCACAGTCGGGATAATTGTTAGTGTCCGAGTTAACTTAACCATTGTTGCAAAGTCTCCAGCGGCTTCACTAAAAGCATAACCAGTTGCAACAACACTTGACGTATCATTAACAGATGTTCCTGTCCATAAACCGTAAGCCATATCTGTTAATCCAAGTGCACGACCGATAATCGGGAACAAAATGATCATTAGCATATCAAATAAAAAGGTGACCGAGATGGCGTAAGCAATATCTTTATCCTTAGCATTGATTACAGGGGCTAAAGCAGCAATAGCTGATCCACCACAAATGCCGGTACCTGCATTGATTAAATTAGCTCGCTTCCAGTCTAAACCGAGCCATTTTCCTAGTAGAAACCCTCCGCCAAAAGCAGTCAGGAAAGTAAATAACATCACGGTCAATGATAATCCGCTAACGTTTAGAACGGTGTTGATGCTTAACGACGCCCCCAGAAGGACGATTGAAAACTTTAAGACCCGTTTGGCTGTGAAATTTAATCCAGGTTCAATGAATGAATTTGGTTTCCAAATCTGATTGATGACAATCCCAATGAATAGTGCTAAAACAGAGTCACCAATGATGTGAAAAGGTAAAGTTGACTCGATTGATCGAGCAAAAAATGCAATGATTAAAGCTAGTAAAAGACCAGGTATGTAAGCTAATATTTTTCGCATGTGGATCTCCTTTGATTTTAAAACGAATCGATTGATGAAAATACTCAACCTTTATCTTAAGACAAGCAAGTGATTATTACAAATTTAGCAAACAGCTTGACTCAGTTGAGTTTTGCTTTCATTTAGGATAATTTTAAAAAATATGATAAACTATTTTTAATGAAATGAATTTTGATCGATGGAGGATACTCATGAGTGATAAGCAAGTTATTAAACGTTCAGCGACTATTTTTAAATTATTAGGAGATGAATCAAAACTCTCTATTCTCTATTTGTTATCAAAAGAAGAGTCGAATGTCTCAACGATTGTAGAGAAAACAGGCATTGAACAGTCGAATGTCTCGCATCATTTAAAAACATTGAAAGATAGCCGTTTAGTGTCGTCTAGAAGAGAAGGTAAATCTGTAATTTACTTTCCTGATGACCATCATGTTTATGAAATTATTGCCCAAGTTTTTGCTCATGTTAAAGAAGATGAGTAACGCCCAATTAAACTCTTTGCTTTATGGCCAGCCTATAAAGTAAAGAGTTTTTTTATGTAATTGATTCACTTGACGATTATAAAAAGAAATTATATAATGAATGCACATTCATATGAACAACCACTCATATGAATAAGAATGATTACGATTTAGAAATATTAAAAATGCAAGGAGAGAACAAGATGGACAATTTCAGTGAGTCAATAATAGCTAAACATAATTCTCATCACTGCCATGGGCATTCACATGATCACGATCACGGGAAAATCCCGGTTATTCTTTACTTTATTGGGTTAGTTTCAGCTGTGATCGCTCTCTTATTGAGCAGGGACTACTCGGTAATAAAAAATTTGTTCTTTGTAACAGCGATGATTACAGCGGGATATCATGTGATTATTCTTGAAGGTGTGAGTGAAACGATTGAAAATACAAAAGCAAGCGGAAAGTTTACTCCTAATTCACATGTTTTAATGGGATTAGCTGCACTTGGAGCGTCCTTACTTGGCGAGTTTTGGGAAGGCTCTTTATTAATTTTGATTTTTTCAGGTGCTCATTTCTTAGAAGAATATGCTGAAGGAAGAAGTAAACGTGAAATCACAAATTTATTAGAAATGAATCCAACAACAGCTCGCTTAATAACATCAGATGGACAGACAAAGATGATAGAAGTTAGTCAATTAAAAATCGGTGATCAGCTCCAAGTGTTAAATGGTGATCAAATCCCGATTGACGGCAAGATTTTAAGTGGATCAACATCCATCGATGAGTCATCGATTACTGGTGAAAGTATCCCACAAGAAAAGTCGACTGGTGATGACGTATTCGGCAGTACAATAAATGGCACAGGTTCATTTACAATGGAAGTGACAAAAACTGAAGCGGATACTGTTTTTTCAAGTATTCTAAAACTCGTCAACCAAAATCAAGGCAATCAAACAAAGGTAGCAACAGAAATTGAAAAGTTTATCCCTAACTATGTGACGCTTGTTTTAATAGCTGTTCCGTTGATGATTTTAGCAGGACCATTTCTATTTAACTGGACATGGATCAACAGTGTTTCGAGAGGGCTGGTTGTGTTAGTGGCTGCTTCACCATGTGCTTTAGCAGCAGCTACTGTTTCGACAACATTATCAACGACTTCAAGCTTAGCCAAAAAAGGAGTGCTTTCGAAAGGGAGCTCCTATTTATCACAGTTAGCAAATATTGATGCAATTGCATTTGACAAAACAGGGACGTTAACTAAAGGTAAGCCTGAAGTGACTGATTATTATTTTCTAGACTTGGTTAATCAACAAGAAATCATTGATCTTATCGTTGCGCTTGAAAGGGAATCCAATCACCCACTAGCTCGTGCGATTCTAGGCAAATTTGAAGCAAAAAATCAAATCACAATTGATGTAACGAATCAAATTGGCAAAGGATTAACAGGAGACTATCAAGGAAAAACGTATCGAATTGGTAAGCCAACTTCGTTTAATCAGGTCCCTGATAAAATTGCCCAATTAAATACAGACTGGGCTGCACAAGGAAACACAGTTGTTTACGTTGCTGAAAATGAGACAGTTGTTGGTCTGATAGGGCTAATGGATCTGCCAAGGGTAGAAGCTAAAGCGACAATCCAATACTTTAAAGACCTAGGTATCCAGACAACATTAATTACAGGCGATTCTGAAATGACCGGGAATGCTGTTGGAAAAGCACTAGGCATCGATCAAGTTGTTGCGGATGTTATGCCTGAGGACAAATCAAGAATGATTGATCAACAGAAAGAAACGTATGGTGTCGTTGGAATGGTTGGCGACGGAGTGAATGATGCGCCAGCACTGGTCAATGCTGATGTTGGGATTGCAATGGGTGAAGGTACGGACGTTGCAGTAGAGGTGTCAGACTTAGCTTTAATGAAAAATGATTTGGCTAAGTTAGTCAATGCTCATCAACAATCAACAAAGATGAATCGAGTCATCTGGCAAAATATCATATTCTCCATGGTTGTTGTCCTATTTTTAATTATCGTGAGCTTTTTAGGATTAGCTGATATGACACTCAGCGTCATTGTCCATGAAGGAAGTACGCTAGTTGTGATTTTGAATGGGCTTCGTTTATTGAGAATGAATAAAAAATTACTCGTTTAAAAATATAGCTTAAAGCAGTGGGTCCTTAACCAATTGAGGTAGCTCACTGCTTTTCTAATTATCGTATTATACAAATTATAACCTCGGAAATAAACCTTTTTACACAGGAACTTAAAACTATACTATAATCACTAGCGTTGCATAAAAAGTGATTGATAAAGTCAAGTGTTAATTTTTCATCAAAATATTAATTGACAAAATATTCTGTTATTAATCAGCTTCGCGCTAAGAAAAAAGTCAATGGGCATGAAAGGTAGCCCTTCAACCATTTTTTGAATATTATACATTTTTAAACCAACGGATCATACGTCAGATTATCTAAGTGCAAAATATCTCCCGTCTCATATTGTGCCAAGGTCTCTGCAAAAATCCGGTCACTGTCCCACCTTCGTCGTCCACTGGATTTGCGTTCGGGTTCTTTATGTACTTCCAAGGCAAATGTTGTCATGGATTGATTGTAACAATCCCTTATCCAACGCAACATTTCCAACAAGGTGCCTTTGAAACCTACTTTGTGTTTCATTAAGATGATCAGACAAAAAGTAATCATGGTGAGGTAGACTTGATTGTAAACTGCATTTTCGCTCTTGCCATAAAGTTTTTTAATGACCAAATGTTGCTTGCCCCATTTGAAAAACAACTCAATTTTCCAACGGTTTCGGTAGATATCACTAATTTCTAGTGCACTGCGCTTGGCATCATTACACACAATACGAATCTTGTTTCCGTTACTGTCCATTGTCCCTACTAACTGTAATTGATTCTCCATTTTCCCTATTGTCACAATCGCATGCCGTGTAATGGGAGAAGATGCATCTACTGGTAATTCCTCTATGACGTTTACAACTGTATTGCTTTTGATGCGTGTCGCAAATCTGATTCCTTTTTTCGAATAGGCATCAAATTTCACAAAGTTGAAGTACCCACGATCGAATACATGAAGCACATCTTTTATGTAAACGATTAATTCATCTAGTCGTGTTTCATCCGCTGGTCGAGCTGGCGTTAAGATCATTTGGTCTAACGAGACAGTATCATCACATAATCTAATCGACGTGTGCAATTTGATTCCAGCTTTCGTATCTCGAAAATCAGCCCATTCATAGCCGTTCAGACACATGGAAATGGTGGATGAATAATCAAATGAAGCTTATCCAATGCCTTTCCTGCTTTCACAGCTCCCAGTGTATACTGAACTTTTTGAATAAGATGACGAAGAATAACTTCCGTTATTTCATGTGGAATTTGTCTATTCTTCCGCGAGAGTTGCGACTTACTGATACTGTCCATCCCTACTAGTCGTTGCACCGTTTTTTTGCGTGAAACAGATTGGCTGATGACCGCAAGATTTTCTAACTTTTTAAGTTGTGCGTAAAGAAATAAGCGAATATATGAAAGGGTATTTAACTTTTTAACATACTTGTCTATCCCTTCTACATCAATCATTTTTTGAATTATTTTTATATCTAATGGATGAATGTATTCCTTGAATACAGTTTTTATGGTATGATTGTCCATGTGAACTCCTTATAATTTGGGATTTGGACAGGACTACCATACCCCTAATTATAAGGTTTTTTTATGATAATTTGTAGTGGAAATTACCATTTTTCATAATATTGACACTAACCGTTTCACTTGACTTTAAGTGAAAAAGTTAATGCAACGCTAGTGTACTATAATATAAGTATTAAATCATAGCGGGTGAGCGCAATGAAAGTAAACCTTAAATGTGTTCTTGTTTTTTGTATCCTTATTTTTCTGACTATTCAGTTAAATGGTGCTTTAATTGCACAGGTCAATGCGTCACCAGCCCCCCCGAGTCATTAATGGTCAGTTAGATTTACAAGAGCAATCCGTTGCTGACATTGGCCCAATTGACTTAGATGGGGAATGGGCATTTTATTGGTGTGCGCTTTTTACGTCTGAAGAACTTTCTGATCCTAGCCCGCAAATAGTAAATGCTCCTGATGATTGGAGCCATTATACTGTTGATGGTGAAAACTTAGATGGATATGGCTATGCAACCTATTCAATGACGATTAAATTAGATGAGTCAGACATTGATGATGCTTATTCATTGTACATACGGAGTATATCAAGTGCTTATGATTTATGGGTTAATCAAGAATTAGTTGCATCAGTTGGTGAGGTGGCGACGAACGAAAGGGATATGCGACCAGGAAATTTGCCACAAGTGATTACATTTCAAACGGACAAACCTGAAATCGAGCTTGTTTTGCATGTTTCGAACTTTCATCAACGTAAATCAGGTTTATGGCAATCAATTAGTTTTGGTAGAGCGGACCAAATTGCAGACCAGCGTGAAACTAGTGTTATAATTCAAGTTTTAATGGTTGGTGGCATTTTAATGATCGGAATGTATCATTTAGTTTTATATTTACAACGTCCGAAGCATAAGTCTGCGCTTTATTTAGCAATTACTTGTTTTGGGGTTGGCATGCGAACGATGTTTTTAAAAGACAATTTGTTTGCCCACTTATTTCCTAGGGTCAATTGGGAAGTTACGGTCAGTATTGAGTACTTAGTAGCCTTAGTGGCATTGCTATTTTTCTTGCTTTTCTTAGATGAAGGCTTATCACTATATATCCCTAAGAGGATCAATCGTCTCTTTATTGCTATGATCATATTATATAGTATTTTTATTGTCTTCACACCACCACGAATTTTTACGAATACATTTTTTATTTTACAACTATTAGTGATCACGATTATCATCACGATTGTTATTATGACAATTTTAGCTGCGATCAAAAGGCAAGAGGGTGCATATCTTAATCTGATCGCCATTTTCATTCTATCAACGGCGGTGTTAAATGATCTATTTTATTATAGTCATCGAATCTCTACAGATGAGTTTATCTCATTAGGATTATTATTTTATTTGTTTATTCAATCGGTTCACTTAGCAAGACGGTTTTCGCGTTCATTTGATGAGGTGGAGCAGCTTACTGGGGAATTAAAAACACTTAATCAATCTCTAGAGTCGAAGGTTAAACTGCGGACGATTGAGTTACAGGAAGCGAATACGAATCTACAGAAGATGGAGGAAGTCAGACGTCGTTTATTTGCTAATGTTTCTCATGAGCTAAATACACCACTCACGTTTATTCAAGGAAGTATTAAAGCAATGATGGATGGTTTAATTCCGAAAGATGAATCGAAATATTTTAGAAGTGTTTATGAAGATACAAAAATGATGGCGCATATGATTAGTGATCTCCAAATGCTATCTAAACTAGATTATGGTCAGATTGATTTTTCCTTTCAATTAATTGAAACTCGAGCATTCTTCGCGAGTATCGTTGAAAAAGAGCAAATTATTTTTAACAAAAGTGAACTATCATTCGTTTTTTGTGAAAATTTTCCTCTAGAAATTGAGGCAATTTATTGTCAGATTGATCCTGTTCGGATTGAGCAAGCGGTGATGAATTTACTGATTAATGCAGAAAAGCACACCACAAAGGGTGGTTCGATTACGATGAAATTGGAAATTGACCAAAATCATAATCAATTGACTATTAGGATTGAAGATACAGGTGCAGGAATTGCTGAGCAAGATTTACCGTTTGTGTTTGAGCGATTATATAAGGCGAAGAATCACAGTACAAAAACAGGTGGTGGGCTTGGCTTAGCTCTAGTAAAAGAATTTATCGAATCGCACGACGGATCGGTCGGTGTTGAAAGTAAGCTTGGTCATGGAACGATGGTTTACTTTAGTTTACCAATTCAAACAATCGAGATGCTGGAGGTGAAATGATGGTCACTAGGAGAGTGTTAGTTGTCGAGGATGAAGAAAAAATTCGCTCACTTGTTGAACTTTATTTGATTAATAATGAATTTGATGCGATTACAGCGGAAAATGGTGAGCAAGGATTAAGAAAGACAATCTTAGAAAAACCAGATTTAATTATACTGGATATTTTAATGCCAGATTTAAGTGGATTTGAAGTTTGCAAAATGATTCGTAAAACAGAAGGTCTTGAGAAGATCCCAGTTATTTTTTTAAGTTCGCTGCAAGAAAGTGAAATGATCATTGAAGGTTTGGATACGGGTGGCGATGATTATATCACGAAACCGTTTGATCCGAATGTGCTGATTGCCAGAATCAATGCTATTTTTCGTCGAATTGAGAAAAAGCAGACGGTAGATTATGAAAAAATGCAGTTGATTTTCGAGCAATTGACTTACCAAGAGCGGAAAATTTTACAGTGGATTGAGAAAGGTTATACAAATAAAGAAATTGCAGAAAAGCTTCAACTGACTGAAGGGACGGTTAAAGTGTATAACCATACGATTTTTCAAAAATTACAGGTTAAAAATCGGACACAGGCGATTGTGCGAGCAAAGGAAGTCAATTTTCTATAAAAACGAAGGGCAATTTTAATATGGTGATGTGTATTAAAATTGCCCTATTTATTTTGGTTTAATTTAGTTTTTCTTTAATGAGTATTTGTTTTTTATAGTTGTTATTTTTATTACTCTGTCCATTCTCTAAAAGACGCTTTAGTTGGTGAATCTCTCTTCTCAATTTATTATTTTCATCTATTAGATGCTGAATTGCTATAGTTAATTGTTGTATTTGGAAATTGCTATCTTCCATAATCAATGCTCCTCGTTTCAATCAATGTTATGATCTTATTATTCAAGGTATGCATCAAAATGCTCTTTTAGACAAATATTTCATTTAAAAATAATTAAAAGAGTAAAATTATTTGATAATTACAACCGTTTTAGAATGATTTACAAAAAAATTTGAAATTACATATACCTTTTTGGGGCAAACTCTGTAAATGATCAATTTGCAATGTGTAAAATTAAGTTATATTATAGATTTAATATATTTCCACGCTCTTTAACTTCATTTTTCCTTCAACCGTTCACACTTTTTAATGTCCAAAGTAAGTTATAATCTCAATCTATCTTAAGTCTTTAATTAATAACAAGAAGCAGGTGATTTTGTATGAACAGTATTTTATCTTATCCCAATAGAGGACCGTATGGGGATGCAAGCTATCGAGGTAATTGTTCAGGATATATCATTAGAGATATACTTAATTATTATAGGCCTACATTTTTTTTAGAATGTTTTGCGGGTAGTGGTTCAGGATATGATGTTGCTAAAGGATTAGGGTATAAGAATAGTATTCATCTAGATCTTAATGAGAGATTTGGTAATTTCAATCTATTAACTGATCAACTACCTGTTGGTTCTGATTTAGTATTTAGTCATCCACCTTATTGGAATATTGTTAAATACTCTGGACAAAATAATGTTTGGGGAAGTGAAGTCCATAAAGGTGATTTATCTCATATTGAAAATTATAGTGATTTTATTGAAAGGTTAGATATAATCAATAGAAAGATATATGACAGTATAATAGAGGGGGGCGACATGCAATTTTAATTGGTGATGTTAGAAAGAAAGGGAAGTACTATTCTATTATTAAGGATATGATGTGGTATGGTGAATTAGAGGCGCACCTCATTAAAGTACAATATAATACAAGAAGTCAGTACAAAAGATATTACAATCAAAGGTTTATTCCAATTGCTCATGAACACTTACTAATTTTTAGGAAACCTTATATGAAAATTTATGACTCAAATTGAGTTAATTTACATGGAATTTTGTATTATTTGTGATAATATTAACTTAATTAAGTGAACGTTGAGGGAGGTGAAGAATATTTCTGTAAAGCAGATACCTCAGTTTGTGCGTGATAATTATGCAATTTATGAATGGCGCCATGCTTCAGCGATTATGCAGAATGATTTTCCCGATGAATGGCGGGATATTATTGATGTCTTACAGAATTTTAGACTACTTAAAAGTAACCTTATTGTTGGCGGAGGAAGAAAGTCAAAAATTGCAGAAAACTTTGATGCTTTTCTTTATGAACGAGATTGGGAAGAAAAATCTTTCGATACTAAAATTGTTATTGACGGTACAGAATTTATTACACCTACACATAAGGTTGACTGCTATAAAAATCGTGTTGCTGTAGAAATTGAGTGGAATAATAAGACGGAATTCTATGACCGAGATTTAAATAACTTTAGAATGTTATTTGAACTGAATGCGATCAGTGTGGGGATTATTATCACTAGAACTAGTGAATTACAACAAATATTTAATCAAATTGGTAGGGGAAATTCATTTGGTTCTTCTACTACGCATTTAAATAAGCTGCTACCAAAAATAGATGGGGGTGGTGGCGGGGGTTGCCCTATTTTAGTGTTTGGAATTAAAGATAGCTTGTATGTAGATGATATAAAGTAAAAACGGTACTGTCCAGAAAGTCAGTAAAACTGATTTTCTGGACAGCCCTGTCTTTTATTCCATTTTAATTAAGATTAATGCTTCTTGAACATTTCTACTTTTATCTTCTTTTCTCCCCATTGTACTATGCTGATAATCTTGAACTCTAACTTCGATATTGTACCCTTTCGAAAATTTGGTATTTGCTAGTTCAATTAATTCTTCTAGAGCAATCATACCAGTATTGCTGTAACTTAATACTAGGTTTGATTCCTTTCTACTCACTCCGTCAAACATGCTAACAAAAGCATCTCTAACTTTTGATTTTATGCAGAACGGTGATTGATGTCGATCGGTTCTATATCTACCTTTATACATAACTTTAGGATAATCATATCTTACGAGAGTTTCTAGTGCATGATAAAAACGAGAATAATGAACGAAAGCATAAGGTGGATCTGCATACACGGTAGAATTTTTAGGCATAACGCTCAAGCAATCATTGTAATCAAGGGACACAGTTTGTGAAGTAATGTCATGATTTTTTAAGTACGTCATAAATTCAGTGAACTTTCTAATGAAATATGAGAGTATATCTTTTCTTCTATATATTAAAATATCGTTCATATTCCTTTCATTAGTTGCATCTCTGTATTGTGCATAATGACCAGTACTTTGTGAGTTATACGACATAGCAAACATTAAGCTAGACATAATAGGATAGTAAATATTTGTGTTTTTATATTCTTCAGCCACCCCTCTAATTGAATCAATCCATAAACATTGATTGAAACTCCAATAAGTACCTGAATAATTTTTCATGAATAGGTGGTATTTAATATTGCTAAAATTATAATTAATTAAATCTTGTTGTTTTTTTTCAAGTTCATTAAATTCTTTTAATTTAAATTCTTTATTGTAATCAAAAGTCAGTTCGGGTAACTTCATTTTCACTTCGGCGACTATACTTTTTGATTGAGTAACGATCTTCTCGAGTATGTTATCATACTTATCCCAATTGTAACTATTTAAGTATGTCTCTGCCAGAATTGCTGAGTATTGTTGTATATCATTTGACAGAATAGATGTTTGTCCTCTCAAGGCACCTGATAGTACACTCGATCCAGCAAATAGATCGACAACTTTTCCTCCCGTATAACAATCATTAATACCTTCAACCACGTAATTAATGATTGATTTTTTGGAACCCATATATTTTATAATATGTGGTATATGTTCATTTATATTTAATTTCTTAAATGATTTGGATATGTTAACCTTTGTCATATGTCTACGCTACCTTTCTATAATAACTATTATAGCATTCATTTTGTAGAATTATTAATGATCAACTCTAATTGTGTATTTTTTACGAATTTGATATGATAATAATGAGTTAGAAGGTCCTAGGATCTAAGATTAGTCGTTTTGTATATCAGTACAAAGCGACTTTTTTTGTTGAGGTTAGATTAATATTTTGTAACTGTTAGTATTTGTGCTGTTTCTTGTAACTTCGAGCAACCCGATTTCCTCTAGCTTGTTTAAATTAGTTATGATGGTTTGTCTAGTGACTGAAGTATAGAATGCGATTTCATTAAATGACATGCTAGAATCTTCAGGGATAACTAGTAATACGACCAGAATTATTTTTTGAGTACTAGTTAATTTTTTATGTTCCAGAATTTTATTTATTTTAATCAATAAGCATCATAACCTTTCTTCAATTTATTTTTTTGTAATAAAAAGTTTAATCTTAAAATCAATTAACATTTATTATCTACCGCTAGTATAACTATTTTACTAGCGTTTGTCAATTAGTGATTATTGTATTTATAATGCAATATACATATTTTCAAGAATAATTAGGTGGTTTACATGTCAAAACGAAAGAAAAGGAAATTGAATACACCAACAAGGAAGTGGATGAAACGTGCTACCCGATTACATTCGGCAAAGCACTTTATTACCAAATATGAAGGGAAAAATCTTGTCAAAGATTATAGTAGATATTATGGCGTTGATAATTTGTGCGCAGTCAGGGAATTAGAAATGCTTGGTTACTCTATAGAAGAGAGCTATATAGCAGAAATGAAGAATGAACTTAAGCATAAACAATTAAAAGCTGAACGGAAAAAGCAACAAAAACTAGAAAAAATGCAAGAAGAGGTGGAAACTTGGGTAGAAAGTGATGGTAAGGGTTAGCCACAAAATCATTTAAACAGATTTTTGTGGCTAACCCTATTTTTCAGGCATCTGCGCTTGGTTTAATCCAATCTTGTGACCAAGATTCGATCGATTGAATAATTGATTGCATAGAATGTCCTTTTTCGGTTAATGAATAGTGTATAATCACTGGCGTGTCAGGAATGACTTCACGATGAACAATCCCTTGTTGTTCTAAGTCTTTTAACCGATCAGATAATACCTTTCCACTCACACCAATCGCTGATTGTAACTCATTGAATCGTTGGGTTCCATTTAATAATTGATAAATCACAAGTCCTGTCCAGCGCTTACTCAATAATGAAATAGCTTGCTCAAACCGTGGACAAATCACTGGTTCTGCCATAATGAATCACCTCTTTAATTAAATTATAGCACAAATAGTAACTCAATTACAAACTAAAAATAAATCACTTGACATTAATAAATAATTATAATATAGTTAGTTACATAAAGTAACTTAATAAAAATCAATCATTAAAAGTGACAGACAATAATTTATAGGAGTGATAATATGGGTTTCCACAGTAAGCCAAATACACACATAGGTCAGGTTCGGTTAAAGATTGAGGATTTAAACAGATCGTTGAAATACTATCAGGACGTCATTGGTTTTGAGATCTTAGATCGTTCAGAAACAACTGCAAACTTAACTGCAGATGGGAAAACAAGTATCTTGAAACTTGAACAACCTGAAAATGTTCAACCAAAACAACGAAGAACAACGGGGATGTATCACTTTGCACTTTTACTACCAACGAAAAAAGACTTAGCTGATTTTGTCATTCATCTATCAGAGAAGAATATCCAAGTTGGTGCTGGCGATCACTTAGTGAGTGAAGCGCTCTACATTAAAGATCCAGATGGAAATGAAATTGAAATTTATGTTGACCGTGATCCAAAAGTATGGGATTGGAATGGAGAGGAAGTCGCAATGACAACCGATCCACTTAATTTTGAAGCTTTAATTACTCATCGAGTACAAGGGGAGAAGTGGCAAGGATTGCCGAAAGAAACGATTATGGGGCATATTCATTTACACGTTGCTGAGCTTGAGAAAACACAAGAATTTTACGTTAAAGGCCTAGGTTTTGATATCGTTAATCGATTTGGTAGTCAAGCATTATTCTTGTCAACTGCAAAATATCATCATCATATTGGTTTAAACACATGGAATGGTGTTGGCGCGCCAAAGCCTGCTGATAATAGTGTTGGCATGAAGTCATTTGAACTCATTTATAATGACGAAGCAGCTATTAAAGCTACAATTGCTAATTTAGAAAAAATCGGAGCAACAGTTGTAGAGGAAGATGGACGAACGTTTACTTATGATCCATCAGGAATCCGAATTGAATTAACCTATTAAATAACAAATCTCGAACTCACGAACGAATGGCGAGTTCGAGATTTTATTTTTGTTAGAAAGTGATGATATACTATGCCTAGCAAAACATTTGTAAAATTAAGCGATTGATCAATCATTGGTGGGTAAATGTCCACGAGGGAAGTGAATTTTTTGAAAAAGGAAAGTAAAAAGGTGGTGAGTGCACGATATATTCAACGGTTCGAATCGGTTTTTTCATGTCCGGTTTGTGATTCAGAGATGGCGGTTCAGGAATACCAATGTTTAGTGTGCTTAAATCATCATAGTTTTGATATTGCTAAGCAAGGTTACTTAAATTTAGTCAGTCATACTGTCATGACAAAATATACTAAAAGTCTATTTGAATCTCGTCAGCGGTTAATGAATGAGGCTGGTTTTTTCAGGCCTGTAACGGATCAAATTATCAAAATGATTGAACAATTTTTTGGCAAAACTAAAGAGCCGATTTTAATGCTTGATTCGGGATCTGGAGAGGGTTCGCATTTAGCATATATTCGTCAATCGTTGGAAAATGATTTTGGCATCAAAGCTAATGGTGTTGGCATTGATATTTCAAAAGAAGCGATTACGGTTGCAGCTAAACATTATTCTAATCTAATTTGGACAGTGGCTGATCTTGCGAAGACACCATTTAAGAATCAACAATTTGATCTAATTCTTAATCTTTTATCACCTTCAAATTACACTGAATTTGATCGACTCTTAAAACCAAGTGGTGTTGTGATTAAGGTCGTGCCGGGTAGTGACTATTTACAGGAATTAAGAGGGCGAGTTTTTGCTAATTCAGATAAGCAGACTTATTCAAACGATGAAACGGTTGCTCTATTTAAAAGCCATTATCCATTAGTTGATCAAGTGCCAGTCACTGAAATTGTCAGGCTTGATCAGGCGGCGATGAGGTGGTTGATTGAGATGACACCCCTAACATGGAATGTACCTAAAGCTGAACTGCAATCATTGGTTGCAGCTGATTTTACTGAAATCACCCTAGATGTAGTGATTTTGATTGGGGAAAATATGTGAACGGACAGAATAGAAAGGGAGCAGAATAATGACAGAGTGGAAATTGGAGAGGATACCATTATTGGTGCTGGTAGTGATTATTTCGCGCTCACAAGTCCATCAATATCCAATCCGAGTCCACCAATTCACGAATCAAGTCCGCCTA
>NZ_BAABDL010000003.1:0-49676 GCF_039539605.1 Amphibacillus indicireducens
CTGGCATTCACTTTTGGCAATTTAATGGGCAAATCACCTATAAAAAATCAAGTTATGAATAATGCAGGGTTAACTATTGCAAGATAGGCGAAAAAGCGTAGCAAAATCTTCACTACGCCGATTGCGGATAGAATTAATCGTTAAATCCATTTTGTTTGGCGACTTCTGCAAACCAGTAAGCACTTTTCTTCGCTGTTCGCTTCTGTGTATCGAGATTGACAGAGTAAAAACCGTAACGATTTTTATAGGCGTTCATCCAAGACCAATTGTCGATGAATGTCCATAGATGATAACCTCTAATATTGCAACCTGCTTTGATTGCTTTATGCAACCATTTTAAATGTTCTTTAATAAACTCAATCCGATAATCATCCTCAATGCGATCTCCTTCTATAAAACGATCTTCATCTTGAACGCCCATCCCATTTTCAGAAATGAATGAGCGGATGTTGTCATAGTTATCCCTCAGGTTAATCATAATATCATAGATTCCTTTTTCGTAGATTTCCCAGCCGCGATAAATGTTCATTTTTCGACCAGGCATCTGATAATAACTAAAGAACCATTCGGGCATAATTGGACTATCGGGATTTGGTAAGTCCTCTTTGGCCTTTACTCGCCTCGGCTGATAATAATTAACGCCCAAAAGATCGATTTTATTACTTTCAATTAGTTGATTATCGCCAAATTCTGTTTCTGGCAACAAATCATAGTCAGCTAAAAGCTCAATCAATTCATGTGGATATGTCCCTTTAACAGCGGGATCAAGAAAACTTCGATTAAAAATCAAATCGCAAATGTTAGCTGCTTTCAAGTCTGCAGGGTGTTGACTTCGTGGATAGGAGGGAGTTAAATTTAAAATAATCCCAATCTCTCCATCCTGATTTTTATGATAGATTTGCACTGCCTGTTTATGGGCGATCATCGTATGATAAGCGACTTGAATTGCCTTTTTGAAATCAATGATATTAGGATAGTGAAAATCGTATAAGTATCCACCCTCAACAGGAACGATAGGTTCGTTAAAGGTAAACCATTTTTTAACCCGATCGCCAAAGAGATTAAAAGCAATCTCAGCGTACTTAGTATAGGCGTCAATTACTTTTCGATTTTCCCAACCGCCAATGTTTTGTAATTCAAGTGGCATATCGAAGTGAAATAAGTTAACAAATGGTTCAATTTTATGAGCGAGTAACTGATTAATCACATCATTGTAAAACTGAACAGCTTCTTGATTGACCTCACCAGTACCTCCTGGTATCAGACGTGCCCATGAGATCGATAACCTAAAGCTGTTATGGCCGATGCGCTTCATTCGTTCGATATCTTGTCGATAATGAATAAAAAAGTCAGATGTTTGACTAGGTCCAATCTGGTCGAAAAAACGGTTAGGCTCTTTTTGATACCAGTGATCCCAGATGTCTCTTCCTTTTATTCCGTTATTTGATCCCTCGGACTGTGGAGCGGACGATGCGCTACCCCACCAAAAATTTTCAGGAAACGAGTAGTTTAAAGTCATGATTGATCCTCCCTATAATCTTCGGTATAGATCGATCATTTCAATTGCCAAATCCCGAACAGTCATTGACGTCATTAAATGATCTTGAGCGTGAATTAGGATGATGCTAATCTCTTTATTTGAGCCGTTTGCTTCATCTTGAAGTAACTTTGTTTGAAATTGATGTGCTTTTCTTAAGTCGATATTTGCTTCGTTCAGTTTATTATCGGCAGCTTCAAAATCACCTGATTTTGCCTCTTGGATGGCTTCCATCGCATTTGATTTCCCATTTCCGGCATGTAGGATGATTTGAAATGCTGTTTCAGTTATCGTCGATTCCATAGTTGTCCTCCTAAAATATCTCTTGTTAATTCAAGTGAAAGGTGGGAGGTAAGGAACCAGCCCACCTTCATTTTTATCGCAGTGCAACTGTCAGTAAGACTCCCACTTCAAGCATTCTATGGAAGCTAAGGGGCATAAGTGGGAGATCAACTGACAGTAGCTGCCCGATTGGTTCAACTAACAATCAGTGAAGCCCGCACTGATTGAAGTTTCACTTTATTAGCTTGCTATTTTCTCGCTTCGTTCATTTTCATAATACTGTTTATCCATTATTTTAAGGAATGGGAACCAAATTGTGAAGACAATTGCCATGTTGATCAGCTGCATGACCGATCCCATAATATTATTTCCGGTTGCGAGATAACCGCTGATAAGCGTTGGTGTCGTCCATGTAACAATTACTCCTGATGGTCTTGGTACGAATCCTATCGCCATACAAAAGTAAGTGACGGCTCCAACGACTACAGGAGCTAGAAGCCAAGGTATAATCGCCAAAGGATTCATAATAATCGGCAAACCGAAGATGACTGGTTCGTTAACGTTAAAAATACCTGAGCCGATACTTAGCTTACCAATTTCACGCATTTGTCTACTTTTTGCAATAATGAAAATTGCGAGTAAAACGGCTAAAGTCATTCCAGAACCACCAATACCAACAATAAATGTATCAATAAATTGCTTAGTCACGATATTTGGTAATTCTGTTTCACCTGCTTGAAAGGCTTGGAAGTTTTGATCATTTAAACTAAACCAGATTGGATCTAGGACAGAGTTGATGATAATTTGCCCATGTAAACCGAAAAACCAAAAAATTTGAATTAATAAAATCGCAACAAGAGTAGCTGGGAGACTGCTTCCTAAGTCGGTTAATGGTTCTTGAATAACTGTATAAATAAAATTTTGTACAGTTTCAAATCCTGTAAAACTGAATATAATTCGAATAGCTAAAAATATCGTTAGAGTCAGTGTAATCGGTACTAGTGCACTGAAAGAACGAGATACTGAACTAGGCACACCTGCCGGCATTTTGATTGTTAATTTTTTGCTTACAAAAAATTGATACAGCTCAGCGGCAATAAATGCGGTAAAAATGCCTAAAAATAACCCTTGCGCTCCAAGTGCGGAAGTCGGAATAACGCCAGAAGTTTCGTCTAGTACTTGTGGAGTCAAGACTAAGAAAGCTCCTAGGGCAACAACGGCACCATAAATTGATTCTCCACCTCTTTGTTCGACCATTTTATATCCAATACCTAAAATAACAAACAGCCCCATAATACTTAACGTAGCAGCGGACGCAGGTCCTAAGGCATTTTGAAAAGTAGTATAAGCTTCTTCTCCGATCCACTCATCAATAAAGGGCAGATTTGCAATAACAACAAATATAGAACCGAAGATGATTAACGGTAGAGCAACCATAAAGCCATTCCGTAAGGCAGTCAAATAACGGTTATTATTTAACTTGTCAGCAACAGGCATAAGCACGTTCTCGAGCTTATCCATAAAAGCATTGTTCATGATAGAATCCTCCTTTTTTTATTGAAACATTAGTGTTCATTAAAATTATCCTTGCTCAATTAAATTTAACGCCGCATCTAAAACTGCTTTTCCGTCAATTCTTCCGTAAGAAACAGGATCAATCACATCTAATGGGATCCCGACTTCCTCGGCGACTTTAGAAAACTTTTTCTTCATAAAGCGCATTTGAGGTCCAATTAACAGGACGTCTGCTTGTTTCATATCTTCGGGCGCTTTGTCTTGCGCGACTGCCCAAATCTTCACATCAAGATCACGTGCTTTTGCTTCTGCTTCCATCTTCGATACTAATAGACTTGTTGACATGCCTGAAGAGCAGGCTAATAAAATTCTTTTCATTGAATGACCTCCGTTTTTATTAGTTGTATTCATCTCACTTTTGATTTTATGGAATAAGCGCTTACATTACCACATGTTATATTTCCGTTATAATAACGGAAATACTTAACATACTAATAAAAGAAAAATTATTAATAATAGGAATGCGCTTACTGTTGACAGTTTAACTTAATTTACTTAGAATTAAATTATTAGGTTATCGATTAACTAATAAAAGTTAGGAGGGGTTTCGTGCTTAGAGAAGAAATGGAACGAGAATTAACGGAACGAATCTTACCCTTTTGGATGAAACTTAAGGATGAAAAGCATGGTGGTCTATACGGGAGAGTTGATTTCGACTTAAATGTTGATCAAAATGCTGATAAGGGTGGCATCGTAACAACACGATTTTTATGGACATTTTCAGCTGCTTATCGTGTGACTAAGGATAAGCAATATCTGGAAATGGCCGATCATATGTATCAATTTTTAATTGACAAGCTAATTGATCACGATCATAAAGGAATCTATTGGTTGTTAGATTATCAAGGTCAACCAAAAGATACACGTAAGCATATTTACGCTCAATCATTTGCTGTTTATGCATTGAGTGAATATTATCGTGTGACGAAGAAACAAGAAGTGATTGATTTAGCATTAGAAATATACGAGTTAATGGAAACAGTTGGATTTGATCAAGCTAGCCAAGCTTATAAAGAAGAGTTTAATCGTGAGTGGGAAGAGGTTCCAAATGAGATGTTAAGTGAAAACGGTGTGATTGCTGAAATTACGATGAACACACATATTCATATTTTGGAGGCTTATACGAATTTATATAAAGCTTATCCAACTCCAGAACTTAAGGCGCGATTAGAAGCGTTGTTACAAGTTCATTATGAAAAAGTTTATCAAAATGATACGCATTTTTTAGGTGTATTTTTTGATAAGCAATGGAATAGTATCATTGATTTGAAATCATTTGGTCATGATATTGAAGCAGCTTGGCTCATGGATGATACGATTCGAACCTTAGGGATTGAAAATGAACCGTATCGTCAGATGATCATTGATATTTCCTACAATATCTCTGATTATGCGATCCAACCAGATGGTTCATTAATTAATGAGGAAGAAAATGGGGAACTAGACTATACGCGTGTTTGGTGGGTTCAGGCAGAAGCGATTGTTGGTTTTTATAATGCTTATCAGCGTACGGGAGATCAAGTGTTTTTGGATCGGATTAATGGATTATGGGAATATATTAAACAATCCATTCATGATCCGCGTCCAGGTGGTGAGTGGTATTGGTCAATTGAGCCGGATGGAACACCGACTGAACGAGATTTAGTTGAACCATGGAAAGCATCATATCACAATGCACGGATGGCATTAGAATTAATTGAGAGGATGGATAAAAATGATTCACAATAAATATTATCAACTTTTGGAAGAACAAGAAAAATTAATTACGAGAGCAAATAAAAAAGATGAGCAGTTTTATAATGGGGTTTATGACCGTTATCAATATCCTGTTGTGACTCGTCACCATGTGCCAATTCACTGGCGTTTTGATTTAAATAAAGAAACTAACCCTAATTTCCAAGAGCGACTTGGTGTTAACTCGACGTTTAATGCGGGTGCAATTTATTTTGAAGGCAAATACTATCTAGTTGTTCGTACGGAAGGTTTAGATCGTAAGTCAATTTTCACCCTTGCTGTGAGTGATAACGGCATTGATAATTTTAGATTTATCGGCACACCGTTGACTTGGGAAGATATCGATAAAGAAGAAACGAATACGTACGATATGCGTCTTGTTAAGCATGAGGATGGCAATATTTATGGTATTTATTGTTCTGAAAGTAAAGACCCAGATGTTCCAGCATCAGATACATCTAGTGCAGTTGCTCAAGCGGCTCTAGTAAGAACAAAAGACTTAAAAACATGGGAACGACTACCGAATATTAAAACACCTTCTCCACAACAACGTAATGTTGTTTTACATCCAGAATTTGTTGATGGAAAGTATGCTTTCTATACTCGCCCACAAGATGGTTTTATTTCAACGGGTACTGGTGGAGGGATTGCATTTGGGGTCTGCGATGATATTGAAAATCCAGTAATTGATGAAGAAATTGTCTTGCATGAGAGAAAATATCATACTGTTTATGAAGCAAAAAATGGTCAAGGTCCTGCTCCGATTAAAACGGACAGAGGTTGGATTCATATTGCTCATGGTGTAAGAAATACGGCAGACGGTCTACGTTATGTGCTTTATACAATTGCTACTGACTTGGCTGATCCGAAAAAAGTGATCGCTACACCAGGTGGACATTTTATTGCACCTTATGATGATGAACGAGTAGGAGACGTATCGAACGTGATCTTCTGTAATGGTGCAATTGTGAACGATAACGATGAAGTGTTTATTTATTATGCTTCAAGTGATACACGGACACATGTTGCGACAACGACAATTGATAAATTAGTTGACTATACATTCAATACTCCAGCAGATCCGTATCGATCAATTGAAAATGCAGAACAAAGAAAACAACTGATTGAGAAAAACGAAGCATTACTAGAGCAAACAAAATAACAGTTGAATTGCAGTGTATTAACGAACAAACTTTTGTTTAAAATGGTAATTTACAGATCACGACTTAAATAAACCTGATCTCTCAGAAAATTACGATAAAACCACTGACAAAATACAACTAATTTTGCTATCATCATTGCTAACATAAGCTTCTTTTGGTAGAATTAAGTTAAAAGTTCAGTTAGTTTAGCCGAGCGACTAAGTTAAGTTTATTAATCGTTCGGCTTTTTAATAAAAAGCACGTTTATTATAGATGTGGAGAGATAGGAAGTGGTGTGTCGTGAAGAAAAATGTAACAATGAAAGATATCGCTGATCAAATCGGGGTCAGTAGTGTGACAGTATCGAAAGCTCTAAATGATAAAGATGGCGTTAGTGATAAGTTAAAAGATAAGATTAAGCGCTTAGCAGATGAAATGGGTTATCGCTATAACACAATGGCTAAGTCAATGAAAAATGGCATGTCATATAACATTGGTATTATAATCCCCGAGCGTTTTTCAGGCGGGATTTCTCAATCTGTTTATTTTAGAGCATACCAAAGAATAACAACTGCCCTAGAAGACTATGGTTATTATGGTATTATGAATATTTTGTCAAATGAAGATGAAGAAGCATTGAATTTGCCAAAAATATACCAAGAGAAAAAAGTTGATGGTTTTATCTTTCTCGGACAATTAACGAGTGAGTACATTAAAGTTGTCAAAGAAATTGATATGCCAATTGTTTTTCTCGACTTTTACGATGAACATGACGAAATTGATTCTGTTATTACAGATAATTTTTATGGAGCCTATGATATTACCAATTATTTAATAGCTCAAGGACATCAGGAAATTGGCTATGTTGGAAATCTTTATTCGACAAGTAGTATTCAAGATCGATTTTTAGGCTATTATAAATCATTATTGGAGCACCAGATAAAATTAAATGATGAATTTATTATTAACGATCGTGATGAGAAGGGGAAATTTATTGAGTTTAATTTACCAGAGAAATTACCGACAGCTTTTGTTTGTAATTGTGATCAGGTAGCTCATGAATTAGTTAATAAACTAAATGATATTGGTTACCGTGTTCCAGAAGATTTTTCCGTTGTAGGTTTTGATAATGATATCTATGCGACAATTACCAATCCACAATTGACGACAGTAGATGTAGATGTTGATGAAATGGTAAAACAAGCTGTTCGGTTAATTGTCCGGAAAATTCAAGGGAAAAATAAGCGTTATGGTCGCACGTCGGTAAAGGGAAATATTATTAAACGGAATTCCGTTAAAAAGCTAGGATGAGATGAATGATTCATTCATCCTTTTTAGTTTTCATTTGATTCGAATGAAGGTGATTGTTTGAATAATAAAATAGCAGGGTTAGTTACTAAGTTATACCACTATGTGTTAGTTAGTTTTTATTTTTGGCTTGGTCTATTGAAGGGGGTATTTATTTATTCGCTTATTCCATCATTAGTTGCTTTGTATTTAACACTTGACCATATGAAGCGAAACCCAGAATATACTGAGTCAGAACTGAAAGAGGTCTATCAAGAGAGCTATAAACAATATCAAAGCCAGAAAGTTTCTTCATTCTTAATAAGCTTTTCATTTATTTTATTAGCAACGTCAATTTTCTTTTTGTATAAGGATGAAGCGAGTTGGGTTTGGCTTGGGATTGCGAGTTACTTCACTTTGTTGCTCTATGCGACAGTGAGTTATGCAACATATTATTTAGCGTTTAGGACAATGGCAATTAAGACATCATTTGCGTTAGGTTTTGTCAGTGTAATTAAAAATTTAAGCATAACACTATCAATTGTTGTTTTATTTGTCATAATGGCATGGTTAGCCTTTTATAACATAGTTTTATTTGTTGTTTTAGCCCCGATCCTATATGGGCTCATTGTCGTTTATGTCTTTCCTAAAAAACTGCATAATTAAATAGCGAATGCAAATACTTACCTAGAGCGTGAAACGATGCTCTAGGCTTTTTGTTGTCCTTAATTTATCAATTAGTGGGCGTTTTCTTTGAGTCCAATTTATTTCCAGAATAATTTAGAGAAAGTTTAGATAAAGTAGATAATCGAAGAGGTGATAACTTAATAACAACTAAAGTGACTTTATTATATCTCATTAAATATAAATTATTTAAGTGTTATTAACGCTTGATATAGGTGCGATTAGATAGATTATCTATAAGTAATTAGTCATGTATAATAAAGTTTTTTCAAATAAACTGTTGACTAGTAAACGTTTTCAATATAAAATGGACTTATTAGCTTAGCGATAACCTAATTATAAGCTAAACAAAAATAAAAAAGGATGGGTGTTAAGGAAATGAATAAAAAACTGATTACTTTATTACTCAGTGTTCTGATGGTTTTGTTTTTAGCAGCTTGTGGCTCGGGTGATGATTCTGCAGCTGATACAGATGCTAATAAAGATGATTCAAACGGAACGGAAGAAACGGTTGATGAAACAGATAGTGGTCTTCTTCCTTACGAGCAGTGGAAAGAGTTAGATCCAGAAGAGATAGAGGGAGATCTAGTTGTTATTACACACCGAACAGATATTGTAGATAGCGTTTATCAAGACTACAAAGCAGAATTCGAGGCTCTCTATCCAAATGTAACTGTTGAATTTGAAGCTTTAGCTGATTATGGTGGTGAAATTATGCCGCGAATTAATACTGAAGACTTCGGTGATGTTCAGTACTTGCCAATTCAAGTACCAATTGAAGATATTCCGAACTTCTTTGAGCCATTTGGGCCGATTGAAGAAATGAATGAAAGATATTTAGGTGTAGAGGAGCGTGCGACAGGTGGTACTGTCTACGGTATTCCGATTGCCTTAACTTATACAGGGGTTATTTATAATCAAGCTGTTTTTGAAGAAGCGGGTGTTGAGGAATTACCTACAACACAAGAAGAATTCCTGGCAGCGTTACAGTTAGTTAAAGATAACACAGATGCTATTCCAATGTATACAAACTATGGTGATGCATGGCCATTAGCGCAGTGGGAAGGTGCTGTAACGTCAACGGCGGGTAGCGAAGACTATTACAACGTTGATATTTTAGATGATCCACGTCCGTTTGAGGCAGGAGATCCACACTATGAGCATTACAAATTAATGTATGAAGTAGCTGAGCGAGGTTTAATTGAAGCAGATCCATTAACGACGGATTGGGAGTCATCGAAAGTGATGATGAACAATGGTGAAATTGCAACAATGGTCTTAGGTTCATGGGCTTTAGAGCAAATCCAAGATGCTGGACCAAATGGTGATGATATTGCGATTATGGCATTCCCATCAGATGCAGAACGTACACTGTTCTCAATGGGTGCTGACATGAATATCTCAGTAAGTAAATTTAGTGATAACAAAGATGCTGCTTTTGCGTGGGTTGATTACTTCATCCACAAGTCAGGTTATTCTGTTGAGCAAGCTGGTGGTATCAGTGCTTCAGTAGATGTACCTCTTCCAGATGCATTAGCAGAAGCTGAAGAAGCTGGTGCAGAGTTTGTTATGTTAACACCTTCACCAGAAGACAAACTTGGCTTACTTGATGAAATTGATAAGGAAGCTGAAGTAGGTCTATGGATGGAAGATGAGAAACAAATTCTAATCGAAGCTGCCATTGGAAACCGTGACATGTCATTTGATGATGTTATGAATCGATGGAATGACGCTTGGGAAGAAGCATACAACAAAATTGTTGAATAATTTTTTATAAAAAATACACTTGAGGAGAGCACACTTAACGTGCTTTCCTCAAATTACTTTAGGATTTGCAGAAATACAGGGAGGTGCGGCGCTTGTTTGGGTTATCTCGATTATCTTATGAAGCTCAGAAAAAGATTATCATCGTTTCTTTTCTCATTGTTCCGTTGGGGCTATTAGCATTATTTGCTTACTTACCGGTACTTAATATGATTTGGTATAGTTTTACTGATTGGAATGGCTATAGTGCAAAAGAATTTCTCGGTTTTGAAAATTATAAAACAATTTTTACCGATCCAGAATACTTTAGAGTTTTTAGAGTGAGTTTGTATTACTTTTTTGCAACATTTATTCAATTGGCGATTGCGTTATACTTTGCGACAATATTATCGTTTAAAGTTAAATTTAAAAACTTCTTTAAAGGGGTTCTATTCTTCCCCTATTTATTGAATGGTGTAGCAATTGGTTTTATGTTCTTATTCTTCTTCAGACCAGATGGAACACTTGATACTGTTCTAACTGCAATTGGTTTAGAGGGATTAATTACACAGTGGTTAGGAAATCCGAATGTAATTAATTATTCTTTAGCGGGTGTATCTGTTTGGCGTTACATGGGCTTTAACTTCATTATTTTCTTAGGAGCGATTTCTTCAATCTCTGGTGAAATCTATGAAGCTGCAGAGATGGATGGTGCCAATCGTTGGCAACAATTTAGATACATTATTTTTCCAAGTATCAGAATTATTATTTCGTTAAATTTAATTTTGGCAATAAGTGGTGCGTTAAGTGCCTTTGAGATTCCATATATTATGACTGGAGGCGCGAATGGTAGTTCGACCTTCGTTATCCAAACTGTCAATACAGCCTTTAAGTACGGTAAGATCGGATTGGGATCTGCCATGGCAGTGATTCTGTTGATTATTGTAGTCATCGTATCAAGTATTCAGAAAAAGTTTTTCGGTGAGGGGGAGTAAAAAATGAAATTGAAA
Organism: Amphibacillus indicireducens; assembly: GCF_039539605.1. Taxonomy (NCBI): domain Bacteria; kingdom Bacillati; phylum Bacillota; class Bacilli; order Caryophanales; family Bacillaceae; genus Amphibacillus; species Amphibacillus indicireducens. The sequence goes on from NZ_BAABDL010000003.1 coordinate 10,995, forward strand.
AGAACATTAGCTTCAGTTGGTAAGTATAGCTCCCTGTTGTTAGGCGCCTTTGTCGCGATTATTCCTATTGTTGCCGTTTTCTTTGCGTCATTTAAAACAGGTACGGAATATACGACAACAGGACCGTTAACGCCACCGAGTGATTGGACGAATTTTGATAACTATATGAGAGCTTTTGTTGATGGAAATATGTTGACTGGTTTTAAAAATACCGTCATTATCTTAATTATTTCGGTCATTGGTACAACGATTATCGGTTCGATGGTTGCGTTTGTATTGCACCGATTTAAATTTAAAGGAAGTCAATACATTTTAGGTGCTTTTTTACTGGCTACTTTAATTCCTGCGGTAACAACGCAAGTTGCGACATTTCAAATCGTTCATACGTTAGGTTTATTTAACACGATTTGGGCAGCGGTTATCCTTTACTTAGGGACGGACATTATCGCTGTATATATCTTCTTGCAATTTATGGACTCGATTTCTGTATCGTTAGATGAGTCGGCAATGCTTGATGGGGCATCTTATTTTACGATTTATCGTAGAATTATTCTCCCGTTATTGAAACCAGCAGTCGTAACCGTTTTTATTATTAAAGGTGTTAACGTCTATAATGATTTCTATACACCATTTCTTTACATGCCAAAATCAAGTTTGCAGGTTATTTCGACATCCCTATTTAAATTCCAAGGACCATTTGGAGCACAGTGGGAAGTGATTACAGCGGGTGTTATGATCGCGATTATACCAACGTTAATCGCATTTATTTTCTTACAAAAATATATTTATAATGGTTTAACAAGTGGTTCAGTAAAATAAACAAACATTTATTGAGGAAGGGATGTTATTATGTCAAAAGTAAAAATGATTGCAGATAATTTACCGAATATTCCTTGGGAAGATAAGCCTGAGGGTTATCATGCGCCTGTATGGCGTCATAGTCAAAATCCAGTCATTGATCGTAACCCTGCTAAAGATATTTCGCGTATTTTTAACAGTGCAGTGATCCCATACGAAGGAAAATTCATTGGTGTCTTTCGTGCGGAAACAACAAATGGTCGACCGCACTTGCATTTAGGTTACAGTGATGACGCTTTAGATTGGACGATCGAAGAAGAGCGGATTGAATTTGTTAATGAAGCTGGTGAACCATTCCAGCCAAATTATGCTTATGATCCTCGTTTACTAAAAGTTGAAGACACGTACTATATTATTTGGTGTACAGATTTTTATGGTGCTGCAATTGGTTTAGCAGAAACGAAAGATTTTAAAACATTTACTCGTTTAGAGAATCCATTTTTACCGTTTAACCGGAACGGGGTATTATTCCCGCGTAAAATCAATGGAAATTATGTGATGATGTCCCGACCAAGTGATAGCGGGCATACGCCGTTTGGTGATATTTTCTTAAGTGAAAGTCCGGATCTTGTTTACTGGGGCAAACACCGCCATGTCATGACAGGAGAGGGTGCTGAAGGTTGGTGGCAAAACGTTAAAATTGGTGGTGGTCCTGCACCGATTGAAACGAGCGAAGGTTGGTTAGTTTTCTACCATGGTGTAACAGGTACGTGTAACGGTCTTGTTTACAGTATGGGTGTAGCTATTTTAGATATTGATGAGCCTTCGAAGGTGAAATACCGTTCGAAAAACTTTGTCCTAACACCTGAAGAAAGTTATGAAACGACAGGTTTTGTCGATAATGTGATTTTCCCATGTGCGACATTGCATGATGCAGAAACAGGAAAGATTGCGATTTATTATGGTTCTGCTGATACAAGAGTTGGTTTAGCGTACACAACAGTTGATGAAATTGTTGAGTATACAAAAGCGACTCATGAAGCAGTACCAGGAGATAGTGAAATCGGAAAAATGTAAAAGAATAAACGGCTAGGAAAGAATAAAAAACTTTCCTAGCTTTATTAATATAAAGAATCTTTTAGGGGGATTGTGATGGAATTTATTAAGGGTTTTACATTTGGTTGGGACAGCCAAAAAGGCTACTTTAAAACTGAGCGAGCGAAAGAGAGTTTACGCTTAATGCAAGAAAGAACGGCGAGTGAATATGTAATTGTTGCTTTAGCGGCGCTGCAAGACACTGCTCACTCGACTGAAGTTGATTTTCAAGGGTCGCACATGGTTGATGATGATGAGCTGATTGAGATGATTAACTATGCGAAAACATTAGGCTTGAAAGTGATTTTAAAGCCAACAGTTAATTGTCGAAATGGTACGTGGCGCGCACATATTAACTTTTTTGATCTGGATATCCCAGGTGAACCGACGTGGTCTGAGTGGTTTGAAAGTTATATTAATTATCAGAAACATTATGCGAAAATTGCTGAAAAAACGAACTGTGAAATGTTTGTCGTTGGTTGTGAAATGGTACAGGCGGAAAGAAGAGAAAATAATTGGCGTGAACTCATCGCAGAAGTGCGTAAAGATTATCAAGGTCTTGTGACTTATAATACGGATAAGTATCAAGAGGATAATGTGAAGTTTTGGGATGCACTTGATGTCATTTCGTCTAGTGGATATTACCCGATTAATGACTGGGATCGACAATTAGATCGGATTGAAGCGGTCATAAAACAATATGATAAACCATTTTTCTTTGTCGAGGCAGGTTGCCCAAGTCGATCGGGATCTGCTTTACTTCCGAATAAATGGGATTTAGAAGGTGCGATTAATTTACAAGAGCAAGCCGATTATTACCAAGTCATGTTTGAAAAAACAGCTGCGAGATCGTGGGTTGGTGGCTTTGGTTTGTGGGATTGGCAAACGTATTTATACGACGAGAAAGATGCAACTGAAAATGATGATTACGGGGTGTTTGGTAAGCCGGCGGAGCGGGTTATTAAAGCTTATTACCAATCACGTTAATATAGGTGAAAGAAGGGTTTATACATGCAGGAAGTTTTCATTAAAGGAATGACTTATGGTTGGGAAAGTAAACGGGGAGATTATCGTACAGAAGAAGCAGTCGATTCATTAAAAAAATTAAAGGAAACAGGTAGTGAATGGATTGCTTTATCCTTTTTTACTTATCAAGAAACCTATTGTTCGACTGAAATTACATTTGACTATAATCATACAATGACAGATCGCGATATTATTTTTGCGGTTGAACAGGCTAAAGAGTTAGGTCTAAAAGTCTGTTTAAAACCTGTTGTTAATTCACGTGATCAAATTTGGCGTGCTCGGATTGGGTTTCCAGAAGAAGCAGAAGATAAATGGCAAGCGTGGTTTCAGTCCTATCGTCATTTTCTCAACCACTATGCTGAGTTAGCCGAAGAGTTAGCGTGTGAGATGTTTACGATTGGTTGTGAAATGGTTGCAACGGAACATCGTGTATCTGATTGGACTAAAGTAATTGAAGAAGTTCGTCAACATTATAGTGGACCGATTATTTACAACGCAAACCACGGTAAGGAAGAGGGCGTTGAGTGGTTTAATCTTGTCGATTTGATTGGAACAAGTGCTTATTATCCTGTTGCTGATCAACCTGGTGAAAGTGTGGAAGTCATGAAGAAAAACTGGTTGCCAGTTAAAGAGAAGCTTGCTAAACTACATGAGAAGTTCAATAAACCAATCGTCTTTGTTGAAATTGGTTGTCGAAGTGCACAAGGGTGTGCGACGATGCCTTGGGATTTTGAACATGTCGATTTACCGGTTGATCAAGATGAACAAGCGAATTTTTATCAGTCTGTTCTTGAGGTTTTCTGGGATGTGCCTTGGTTTGCTGGGTTCTTTTGGTGGGATTGGTCAACAAAGCTATATCCTCTAGAAGAAGCAGCAACGAATAATTGGTTTGATATTTACGGTAAAAAAGCTGAACAAGTGGTCCGTGAGTTTTATTTAAATGGGAAACGAGGGAGATAGTTTGTCACATCTAGCGAATCCTAGTAGATATCAAGAGATGATCTATCGTCGGTTAGGCCATTCAGGTCTTAAAGTTCCGGTGATTTCTTTAGGTCTATATCGCAACTTTGGTGAATCTAGTCGTTTTGATCAAGCGGCTGAAACGATTTTAACTGCATTTGATCTAGGGATTACCCATTTCGATCTCGCGAATAATTATGGTGAGCCCAATGGAAGTGCGGAAGAATTTTTCGGCCAAGTTTTACGCCATGACTTAGCTGGTTATCGAGATGAACTGTTAATCTCAACTAAATCTGGTTATAACATGTGGCCAGGGCCGTATGGTGAATGGTTATCTCGTAAGCATTTAATTGCTAGTTTAGATCAAAGTTTGTGTCGTCTCGGTTTAGATTATGTTGATATTTATTATGCTCATCGCTATGACCCGAAGACACCGATTGAGGAAACGGCATATGCACTTGATCAGGTTGTTAAGCAAGGGAAGGCACTCTACGTTGGAGTTTCTAATTTCCCTGCTGAAGCAATCAAGGAGATCGACTCATTTTTTGATGCATTAGGCACGCCTTTTGTCGGCAACCAGTTGAACTACTCGATGTTTTTGCGTCAGCCAGAGGTGGATGTATTTCCAGTTCTGGAAAAATTAATCAAAGGTGCGGTTGTCTATCAACCACTTTACCAAGGCTTGCTGACTGAAAAGTACTTAAATGATATTCCTGGCGACTCTAGAATGGCGCAGAATGTTGATTCTTTATCGAGGGATCAATTAACACAGGAGCGGATTAAAAAAGTGCAACAATTAGCTCGCATCGCTAAAGAAAGAGATCAGACAATGGCGCAATTAGCAATTGCTTGGACATTAAGACAAAAAAGTGTTGGATCAAGCTTAATTGGTGTCAGTTCAAAGCAGCAATTAATCGAAAATATCGCCTCGATTCAAAACTTAACTTTTACCAAAGATGAAATGGACCAAATTGAACTGATTTTGTCGAATTAACGAGTAAGAGTGGAGGAACATGTATGCATGTTGATATGCCGATAGTTGAATTATACAAATATGAAGGAAAAAGCCCTTTGCCTGTTGATTTTGATCAATATTGGGACAGAGCACTTCAAGAATTAAAGCAGCAGTCGTTAGATTATCAATTAGTTGAAAGTGATTTTAAGAGTCAGGTTGCAGATTGCTATCATCTTTATTTTACTGGAGTTGGTGGAGCGAAAGTTCATGCCAAGTATGTTCGTCCAAAAGAAAATCTTTCGACGGGTCAAGGTGTTGTCATGTTTCATGGTTATTATGGTGACAGTGGTGATTGGTTAGATAAAATTGCTTATGCTGCTGAAGGAATCACTGTTATGGCTCTGGATTGTCGTGGGCAAGCGGGTTAATCTGTCGATTCAGTAGCTGTTGATGGACCGACAATTAAAGGGCATATCATTCGTGGTTTGCACGATGATAATTCCGACCAACTTTATTATCGACAGGTTTATCTTGATACGGTGCAAGCAAGTTGGATTTTGATGAATATGGAACATATAGATCAAGGACGTGTTGGTGCGTATGGTCAATCTCAAGGCGGGGCATTAGCAGTTGCGTGTGCGAGTCTTGAACCGAGGATTAAGCAGCTTTTTGCGGTTCATCCATTTTTGGCTGATTATAAACGTGCTTGGGAAATGGACGTTAATAACTCTGCTTATGAGGAGCTGTCGTACTATTTCCGAGCAGTTGATCCAACACATCAGACAGCCGATCAAGTCTTTAATCGGCTCGGTTATATTGATATTCAAAATTTATCGCCAAGGATCAAGGCTGAAGTTCAATGGGTGACGGGGTTAAGAGATCAGATTTGTCCGCCGTCAACACAATTTGCTGCTTATAATAAAATAACTGCAAATAAGGAAATGACCCTTTATCCTGAGCATGGTCATGAATTTTTGCCGAGACATGGTGATCAAGCGCTTCAGTGGTTTAAACAATTGTAAGAAAAGACCTCCTAGTTGCCCGATTGGCAATTAAAGGAGGTCTTTTCTGATCTATATTATTATGAAAGGGGTAACAGATTCATTTTGTAATATCAACACCTGATTTAATTTAATAAAGATACATAACAGTATTTCCTTTTAAATTAGGTTATCGATAAGTTACTATAAATAAATCATAACACATTTATTTTGAAAACGCTACATATTCGATCAAATCATCACTATCAATAGTTTATCCTAATTTATCAAAATGGATAGACTTTTTAAAGCAGACCCTTTATAGTAGATGTTGATGATAGTTTAATTAATTAATTAAGTTAATAATCTGCCGTCGAATTAAGTTAAACTCAGTCTTATTTGAATAATTGAGCTTGATTTTGTTGAGGATACTCTAAAACCTGAACGAGCTTATTATTAGTTACTTATAGAAAGGGGTTAGAGCATGGAAAAAGGTGTCTCGCTAGATTTCGAAGAACGCTTTCAAGCAAGTGATACGATTAAAGGGCGTTCATTTAAAGTTTTAAATATATTGTATTCGGGTCATTATTTGAAATTATTTATCTCATTTATATTTTTCGTTCTTAAACATTCACCTGTCTGGATATTACCAATTGTGACAGCCAATTTAATTAACTTTGTAACGGAACCGAATCAATATGATTCCCGTTATGTTTGGATTAATGTCATTGTTTTAGTCATTGTCATCTTGCAAAACTTACCTTCACAAATGTTGCATATTAGTTTTATGTCAAAGGCAATTCGCCATGTTGAAGCGGGGCTAAGAAGTACGTTGATTAGGAAATTACAACATTTATCGATTTCTTACCATAATGAACTGCAATCAGGGCGTCTGCAGGCAAAAGTTCTTCGAGATGTCGAGATGATTGAAATGATGTCGAAACAAATTATGTTAGGTGTGTTGCCAGCTGTAATGAATATTATTGTTGCAATCGCAGTTACAGGGGCGAGAAGTTTGACGGTTGTTTCTTTCTATTTAATCGCAATTCCGATTTCAGTCATTTTGGTCTATTTATTCCGAGGTAAATTAAGTGGCAAGAACCGTGAATTTAGACAAGAAATAGAGGAAATGTCTGGTCAGGTTGCCGAAACAGTAGAGATGATTCCGATGACACGAGCGCACGGCTTGGAGCATGTTGAAATTAATAAAATTGATACACTTGTACAAAGAGTAAGAGGTAAGGGCTATAGATTAGATATTCTTGAAGCTTTCTTTGGAGCGACAAACTGGGTCAGTTTTCAAATGTTTCAGGTTATTTGTTTGTTGTTCACAGTGTATCTTGCTTTTAAAGGATTAATTCCTGTTGGGGATGTTATTTTGTATCAAAGTTATTTTACATCGATCTTGATGTCAATTTCTTCCGTAATCAATATATATCCTCAATTAGCAAGAGGATTTGAATCGATTCATTCTGTTTCTGAAATTTTATTTGCCCAAGATGTTCAAGAATATCAAGGAAAACACAAAATTAATAAAATTGATGGGCGACTCACTTTTGACGCGATCGATTTTCACTATCGAGATACTGATCAACATGTATTGACTAATTTTAACTTAGATGTAAAACCAGGTGAGTCAATAGCGTTTGTAGGTGAATCAGGTGCTGGAAAATCAACAATCCTTAATTTAGTTACTGGTTTTTATCGACCAACTAAAGGGCAAATTTTGATTGACGGTATCCCGATGGATGAATTAAATATGCGGAAATATCGCCATCGACTCGCGGTGGTACCGCAACATACCATTCTGTTTTCCGGAACAATCCGAGAAAATATCACTTACGGCCTCGCAGAAGTCACTGATGAACAAATTGCAGAAGCAGTTAAGCTGGCGAATTTAACAGATGTGATTGTAAGTTTACCTGATGGTATAGAGACTAAGGTTGGTGAACATGGAGATCGACTGTCAGGTGGTCAGAGACAGCGTATTGCGATAGCCCGAGCGTTTATCCGGAATCCTGATTTAATTATTTTAGATGAGGCAACATCTGCACTAGATAATCAATCAGAACGAATGATTCAACAGTCAATGAAAGATTTAATTAAAGGTAAAACAACGTTTATCGTTGCCCACCGATTGTCAACAATTCGGGATGTTGATCGGATCGTTGTGATGAGAAAAGGGCGCTGTGTCGAAATGGGTAATTATCAAGAATTAATTCATTTAAAAGGGGAATTTTATCAGATGCAACAAGCGTCTAATGAAATTAATAAATGATCTAAAACTAACATGAGGTGACATAAATGGAGCAAATAAAGCAGGTTATTCAAGGATGGAAATTTAGGCAATTTGATGAAGGAGATTGGTTGGATGCAACTGTCCCTGGCACGGTTCATACTGATCTAAGGGCTCAAGGTTTAATAGAAGATCCCTTTTATGGAACGAATGAACGTGATCTTCAGTGGGTTGATAAAAAAGATTGGGAATACCAAGCAGTTATTTCAGTCGATCACAAATTACTTGAGCAAGATCGAATTGAACTTGTTTTTCACGGATTAGACACTTATGCGGATGTCTATTTAAATGAACAAAAAATCTTAACAACTGACAATATGTTTCGCACTTACCGTAAAGATATTAAGGAGTATTTAACTGAAGGAAATCATGGACTGAGAATTCATTTCAAATCACCGATTAATACAGATTTACCAAAGTTAGCAGCGCTAGGTTATGGTTTGCCGGCTGCTAATGACGATTCCGAAATGGGTGGCCTAGGCGATCAGAAGATTAGTGTATTTGCAAGAAAGGCACCTTACCACTACGGGTGGGATTGGGGACCGCGATTTGTTACAAGTGGAATTTGGAAAGACATTGAGCTTGTTGCTTGGTCTAAAATTAACATTGATGATTTTTATCTAAACCAACACAATGTTTCGCAAGAAAAAGCTGAGCTTGTAGCGGAACTTGAAGTAGAGAGTGTTTCGAATTGGTCAGGTAAGCTAGAAGTATCAACAGAAGCTATAGTTTGGGAAAAAAATGTTGAGCTTGTTCCAGGGAAAAATAAAGTTAAATTAGATCTGAGCATTGATCAGCCTAAATTGTGGTGGAGTAGAGGTTTAGGTGATCCGAATCAATATACTTTTGTTGCTAAGCTTATCAATGACGCTCAACCGATCGCTGAAGAAACTGTCACAACAGGATTGAGGTCAGTTCGTTTAGTTCGGGATCAAGACCAAGCAGGTCATTCGTTTTATTTTGAACTAAACGGTGTACCAGTCTTTGCAAAGGGTGCTAACCATATTCCAAACGATAGCTTTATCACTGAAGTGACTGAAGAGCGTTATCGCTATGAAATCGAAAGTGCAGTCGCAGCGAATATGAATATGCTTCGGATTTGGGGTGGTGGTGTTTATGAGTCAGACACGTTTTACCGCCTATGTGATGAACACGGTATCCTCGTTTGGCAAGATTTTATGTTTGCCTGTAGCATGTACCCTGGTGATCAAGTTTTCTTAGACAACGTTAAGCAGGAAGCAATTGATAATGTGAAGCGACTTCGCCATCATCCGTCGATTGTGTTATGGTGTGGGAACAATGAAATCGATATGGCGTGGGCACACTTTAATGAACATGCAGGCTGGGGTTGGAAAAATGACTATGATCAGGCTACACGGGAAAAAATCTGGTCTGATTATAAAAAGATTTTCCATGATATTTTAGCAGATGTTACAGAACAATATGCGCCGAACGAGCCGTATTGGCCATCATCACCAATGGCTAGTTTAACGGATGATATTAATCAGCACGCATCGAAAGTAACTGGTAGCGGTGATGTTCATTATTGGGAAGTGTGGCATGGCAAAAAGCCTTTTGAAGATTATAAGACGAATGTTGGTCGGTTTATGAGTGAATACGGTTTTCAATCGTTTCCGGAGCTTAGAACGGTAAATACGTTTGCTAAAAAGTCTGATTATGCGATTGAATCAGAAGTGATGCTTCATCATCAGAAAAATGGAGCCGGAAATCAATTAATCCGAACATATATGGAAAACTACTTACCAGAACCTAAGGATTTTCCAGCTTTCCTCTATATGAGTCAAGTACTGCAAGCAGAAGGTATCAGGCAGGCGATTGAATCACACCGTCAACAAATGCCTTATTGCATGGGAACGCTATACTGGCAAATTAATGATTGCTGGCCAGTAGCATCATGGTCAAGTATTGATTATTACGGTCGTTGGAAGGCGCTTCATTATTTTGCAAAAGCATCATTTAAAGATGAAGCATTAATCTTTGACCAAGCAGAAGAACAATTGAATGTTTTTGTCGTCAGCGATAAGCTCGAAGCAAAACAAGCGCAGTTAAAATTGACCGTTCAATCACTGTCAGGTGAAGAATTAAGTGAAGAGGTAATTGAGATTGAGGTCAAGCCAAATCAAAGCACACAGGTAGCCTCGTTCAAGCTTAGTGATCTAATCAAAGATTACCAACGAGAAGAGATTATTCTGACAGGTCAATTGTTGATTGGTGAAGAGCTTGTTGATCAACAGAAACATTACTTTGTTCACACAAAAGACCTAAAACTTGAGCGTACTCAGATTGAAATTAAACAATTAAAAGAAGTGGGACAATTTGAAATTTCGACAAATCAATTTGCAAAAAGCATTTGGTTAGATACTGAAGAAGCTGGCTACTTCTGCGACAACTACTTCGACCTTCTACCAGGCGAAACAAAAGTCGTCCAATTCATCCCAAGGAATAAAGAAATCAATGATTCAATGACGATTGATGCAAAATCAATGGCTGATATGATCTAAGTAAAAATCATTATAAAATGACCCGATAGATTAACAAGTTCGGGTCATTTTTATTAACTCAACTTTCGCAAATCAAAATCTGCTAGTAAACCTTGATGTGGGGTAGTTAGATGCCACAAATGTTTTCCCAGAATTGAATTAATCATGGAATTATAAAATTTACTCAATTGTTTCAATTTTTAAAAAATTCACTTGTAATCTACTACCTTAGTTGGTAAACTTGATGATTATAAGACTCGCCAATCAATGAGTCTGCAAGAATAAAAAAGCGGATAGGTGTGAAAAAGAGATGAAACAAGTTTATAATTTTTCAGCAGGACCAGCTATGTTACCGAAAAGTGTTTTAGAAAAAGCCCAAGCAGAATTACTCGATTTCAACGGCTCAGGTATGTCTGTCATGGAATTAAGCCACCGCTCGAAGTGGTTTATTGATGTAATAGAAGCAGCCGAAGCAAACTTAAGAAACTTAATGGCAATTCCTGATCATTATCACGTCTTATTTTTACAAGGCGGTGCATCACAGCAATTTGCAATGGCACCAATGAACTTAATGGTCAAAAATAAAAAAGCAGATTACGTGATGACAGGCTCATGGTCGAAAAAAGCCTACAAAGAAGCACAAAACTTTGGTGAAGTCCGAATTGTTGGTGAAGATACAAATAACCAGATCCCAACATTAACAAAAGACATGTTTGACCCAAATGCAGATTATGTTCACATCACAACAAATAACACAATTGAAGGTACTGCATTTTCGGAACTACCAGACACCGGTGATGTACCGATCGTTGCAGATATGTCATCAAACATTTTATCAACACCAATTGATGTCACTAAGTTTGGTCTGATCTATGCTGGCGCACAAAAAAATATTGGCCCTGCAGGATTGACGATTGTCATTATTCGTGATGATTTAGTTGGGCAAGCACCAGACTCTGTGCCAACGATGTTAAATTATCAGACACATGTAAAAAATAAATCAAGCTTTAATACGCCACCAACATACTCAATCTATATTGCTAAGCTTGTCTTTGATTGGTTGCTAGAACTTGGTGGGTTAGAAGAAATGGAAAAACTTAACCGAACTAAGGCAGACTTATTATACCAAGCACTCGATCAATCGCAAATATTCACTGCTCCGATCAAAGCTGAATATCGCTCATTAATGAATGTGCCTTTTGTTTCAGTTAATGGTGATCAAGAGCTTGAGGCTAAGTTTATTGCGGAAGCGAAGCAAGAAGGACTTGAAACGTTGAAAGGTCACCGTTCAGTAGGTGGAATGCGTGCAAGTATTTACAATGCGATGCCGTTAGCAGGCGTTGAAAAGCTCGTTGACTTTATTAAAAAATTTGAAGAAAATAATCGTTAAATTATAATGAAGAGAGTAGGAATACATCATTCCAACTCTCTTTTCATGTCGGTTAAGTTTTAGTCAGTTCAGGATTGGGAAGAGTACATCGTAAGCTTATTTAATAAACTAAAGTTCAATCGAGGAGGATACAATGGAATTAACTGTTTATTTAGCGGGGCAAATCCACGACAATTGGCGTGAAGAATTAAAGGTAGAAGCACAAAAAAGGAATTTACCACTTACTTTTGTTGGACCCCAGACAGATCACGATCGCTCTGATCAAATCGGTGAAGCAATTTTAGGAGAGCAGCCTGGTCATTATTATCGCGATGATGCTGCTTCAGCAGTGAATAACTTTAGAACGGAAGTTTTAATGCGCAAGGCGGATGTCGTGATTGGTTTATTCGGTGAGAAGTATAAACAGTGGAATACAGCAATGGATGTTTCTACAGCAATCACGCTAAACAAGCCAACAATTATCATTCGGCCGGACTCACTGATTCATCCGTTAAAAGAATTATCTAATAAGGTGAATGTGACGGTTGAAACAATTGAGCAAGCGCTAGATGTTCTTGCCTATATTTATGAGTAAAGTTAAAAGCTATGCTGATGCATGGCTTTTTCTTATTATAAAAAAATAATGCCGAGAATGATTGCTACGATTAAAAGGCAACTGCGGAGATCAATAATCGGGATATTTTTCATGTCGATCAGTCCTTTTCGTCATTTAATTATATTATAACATATAATTCAGATAAAATTAATAGGAATTAAATAAAAATTAAAGTGATCATAATCAATCGATAAATACCCTCGATGATTAGTTACTCAGAGCAGTTAATTTTAATGAAAAGAAAAGCAACAACAATTGATCAGTTTGACTTTAGTTAGATTAAGTCAATTCTAACCAATGAGTTAATCAACTATAATCAGTTAAAAACTCTCGCGCTTTAGATTGAAAAAATTAAAAATCACGTTACAATTATAATAAGGAGTTAGCTAAGTTAACTTCACCAATACTTTGTTACTTTAATTTAAAATAGGAGGCACAATCAATTGAAAAGGGTAATTCTTAGTGCAGATAGTACATGTGATCTGACCGATGATTTAATTAAACGCTATAACGTAAATATCCAGCCCCTACATATTAATTTAGATGAGCAATATTATCGAGATGGTGTTGATATTTCACCGGATGATATTTATGCAACATACCAAGCAAAAGGAATTCTACCTAAAACGTCCGCACCAAATCCAATTGAATATATTGACCACTTTAAACAGTGGACAGATCAAGGTTTTGCTGTGGTTCATATTAGTCTCGGTTCAGGCATATCTTCCTCACATCAAAATAGTTTACTTGCGGCGGAAGAATTACCAGATGTCTACGTAATCGATTCTGGAAATCTTTCCACAGGGATGGGCTTGCTTGTCATTGAGGCGGCCGAGCGAATTGAACGAGGTATGGAAGCAGCGCAAATCTATCAAGAAATTAATCAGCTGAGGGATAAAGTTCGGGCTAGTTTTGTGATCGATAAACTCACCTATCTCTACGAAGGTGGCAGGTGCTCGGCGCTTGCGAATATTAGTGCAAATCTATTAAATATAAAGCCAAGCATTAAAGTTGATAATGAGAGTGGTAAGATGACGGTAGGGAAAAAGTATCGCGGAAGCTTACCCAGAGTATTAAAACATTATACTGACGATCAACTACAGGACGAGGCGACAATTAATAAGAAACGTATTTTTATTACGCATTCTGGTACAGATCAAAAAAACATTAATACTGTTAAAGAATTGATTGAACAAAATTATCGTTTTGAAGAAATTCTAATTACTCGAGCGGGCTGTACAATTTCCTCACACTGTGGGCCAAATACTCTCGGTGTATTATTTATGGAAAACTAAGAAATTTAATAATCTCAGTTACTCAAACCCTCTTAACGATTTAAGGGGGTTTTAATGAGCTTGAAAAAACTGATATTGTTAGCCGTTATGATTCTCTTTAAGCTATAAGTACGATATAATAACAAGAAAGCAATTCGTGAAAGAAGGTCATTTGATGTCAGAGCAAGAAAACCATATAACGAGAATTGAGCAAGATGGTAAAGAATATATTTTAATTGGTACGGCTCACGTATCAAAGGAAAGTGCTGAACAAGTTAAGCAAGTGATCGAAGCAGAACTACCTGATGCTGTTTGTATTGAACTTGACCAACAACGCTATCAATCGATAAGAGACGGCAACAAGTGGAAGGATATGGACATTTTTAAGGTCATTAAAGAGAAGAAGGCAACATTATTGATTATGAACTTAGCGATCTCTTCTTTTCAAAAGCGAATGGCGAAGCAGTTTGGCATTGAAGCTGGACAAGAAATGATTCAAGGGATTGAATCAGCTGAAGCGGTTGGCGCAAAGCTTGTGCTTGCAGACCGGAATATCCAAGTTACTTTTGCAAGAATTTGGGGCGGTGTAGGCTTTAAAGGAAAGATGATGCTGCTGACGCAAATTATTGCCGGTATATTTTCAAATGAAACAATCACTGAGGAAGAGCTTGAGCAATTGAAGGAAAAGGATTCAATTGATGCGATTTTAAGTGAGTTTACTGAATATTTCCCAAGTTTGAAAAAACCATTAGTTGATGAAAGGGATCAGTATTTAGCTGAAAAAATTAAACGAGCACCAGGCAAGAAAATTGTTGCTGTCCTTGGTGCAGCTCATATACCTGGTGTGACCAAAGAAATGAATCACGATCATGATTTAAAAGCATTAACAACTGTTCCGAAAAAAACAAATTGGAAAAAAGGATTAGGTTGGATTATACCGATTTTGGTTATTTCATTAATTCTATCAACATTTTTCTTAAACCCAGATGCAGGTTGGCAACAAATGCAAAGTTGGTTAATCTGGAATGGTTCATTAGCTGGTCTCGGTGCCTTAATCGCATTTGGCCATCCATTAGCCATTTTAACGGCGATTATTTCTTCACCAATCACATCGTTAAACCCGTTTATAGCTGCTGGAATATTGGCAGGATTAGTCCAAGCTTATTTTAATAAACCACAAGTAAGTGATTTTGAAAAACTTAACGAAGATGTCTATTCCATTAAAGGTTTTTGGAAAAACAAAGTCACAAGAGTGTTACTTGTCGTTATTATCACGAATTTAGGGAGTACTTTAGGAACGATTGTGGCAGGAACAGATATTGCTCGTTTATTTATTGAAAATATCATGTAACGAAGCTAACCTTTAAATCCAAACTTGTATTTAAAGGTTATTTTTTTAAAATAAGGGTTTTAATCATAACAGATTTCAATTATAATTGAATCGGTTGACAATTATATAAAAATGATCAAGCGGAGGGGTTAAACGGATGGAAGAACATGAAGATTTTAACGAAAATGAACGTCAACATTATATGCGTGGAAGGCAAATCAATCTTGTTGAGGCTGAATTAACGCCAGGGAAATTATTCTTATTTTTAGTTGCGTATTTTGTGATCCCGATTGCGGTTATTTTTGTTGCAGCAGTGATAGCGACTTTGATTGATCTTATTTTTCAAACAAATATGGTCAACTTACTTGATCAAATCCAATATCTCTCACTGTTAGAATTAGTCGCTTTTCTGATCACGATGCTGATCTTTAAAAGTGCCCGTAACTATTTACAGGGAAAATTTCAGTTTCAAGTGTTTAAGCAATGGCAAACATACCTTTTCATAATTGGTGCCTATTTTGTTGTTTACTATGCACAGTACTTATTTAATTATGTTTTAGAATGGGAGCAAGCAGGAAGTCAGGTTGGCTTGTTTGGCTTGGATCAAATTGAACTCAACTTTATAAATATTAGTTTACTTGTGATCGCCTTTGTTGTAATCGCACCAATTACAGAAGAAATCATTTTTCGTGGACTAATCTTCGGTTTTATCAAAGATAAGCTGGGATTAGCAGTTGCCCTGATCGTTTCAGCTATTATTTTTGGTATGTTACATCTGGGTCATCATTTATCAACAGCAGTGATTGGACTTGTTTTTGCCCTACTATACTACCGAACAAAATCGCTCGTAGTTCCAATCGTCTTTCATATGATTTGGAATGCCCTAGCAACTTATGGATTATTGTCCTTGGTTATTTCAAGTGGATGATTTGAATGGCGCCAATCCAGTGCGATTCACCGTCAGAATCGGCGCGACTTTAAACTTAATTATGTAAAAAGTAAAGAAAAAATATCAATAAGGTTACAATTTGAAATTGTCCCTCTATTCAGGGCATTTGTATGATAAAATATAAGTAATAAAACTTTAACTAAAAGGAGGAACATCCAAATGAAATTATGGTTTAAAAAATTGTTTGTCTTAATCGTGGCGATCATGACTTTGGGCTTTTATGTTCCTCCTCTTGATTTAGAAATTAATGCAGACACAAATGGTAAAGAAACCGAGTCAAATAAAAATACTGCGGAAAATCCGAATACATTTATTTACGATCCTCCGATTTACTTAGATGATCTAGATGACTACGAGACAACCGACCAAGATCCTGCAGCAGAACTAATTGAGGAAGCTAAGGATCACATGATTGGTAAATTAGGACCTAAAATTCATACACAGCTACGCGATGAAATATCAGAACAAGTCTTACCTAATCTAGAATTAGTCGTCTCTAACTTGATCGATACGAACTGTTCAGATCAACAATTTAATCTTTCAATTATTGAAAATCGAGTCTCTGGTTATGGGGAGAAAATCTTTGATTTATATGATGAAGAATCTGAAAAAATCATTGCTAAGTTTCACGTACGTAGGGAAAATCGTCCACTAGATGGCTATTGGTTCAATTTCCATTATCACCTAGCCCAAGATCAGTTCGAAACACATTATGAATTTGCAGACATCTATTGGAGCAAAGATACACCGCCAAAATGGATGAGCTAAAACTAGATGAGGTAAACACCTTAATCTAGTTTTTTTATGCGCATGTTTATCTTTTCTTGACTGGGGAAAAATAAACTAACACAAATTCTGTTAAGAGAGGACAAACATAATGACTAAATATGTACAAGTATATTTTCGAACAGAAGACGAAGCCGAGCAATTAAGAGCAACACTAAGTAAATTTACGACAAGTAATGTCATGCTTGATCAATTGGAAGAAAACAATCAAGGCCGATTAGTTGTGCCGTATGTGCCATATAGTGCTTCAGGGACAACTGCTGGAAATACGCAGGTTGGTTCACAGGTAATGGGCTTCCAAGATGTTGAGGATGATCAAGAACAAAGAAACATTATACTTTCATTTGAGATCGGTCAAGATGATCTCTATGATATACTTGTCGAGATTCAAAAATTAGACGGTCACGTTGATCGCTCACTATTTGACTAAAACTAAACACTCAGCATTTGCTGGGTGTTTAGTTTTAGACTTGGCTTAAATAACATAAAGATAGATACTGAAAAAGTGTGCCAATGAACCTGCTAAAATAAACAAATGGAAAATTTCATGAAAACCTAAATATTTGCTCTCTAGCCATCTAGGTTTAAGTGCATAAATTATTCCCCCGAGTGTGTAAATAACTCCGCCAGTAATTAATAAAATAAGCCCAGATAAAGCTAAATTAGCAGCAAGTGGCACGATGGCAAAAATGATTAGCCAGCCCATTAAAATATACAGTCCTGTTGATAACCACCTTGGGCTATGGAACCAAATTAATTTAAATACAACCCCGCTAATTGCTGCTAACCAAATAATACTTAGGACAACCATGCCAATCGTCCCTTGTAATGTAATGAGGCAAAATGGAGTGTATGT
Organism: Amphibacillus indicireducens; assembly: GCF_039539605.1. Taxonomy (NCBI): domain Bacteria; kingdom Bacillati; phylum Bacillota; class Bacilli; order Caryophanales; family Bacillaceae; genus Amphibacillus; species Amphibacillus indicireducens. Next base: position 28,786 of record NZ_BAABDL010000003.1, read on the forward strand.
ACCAGCGATTAGCAGGTAAATCATCGAATGATCTAGTTTTCGCAACCAAGCGATGACATTGTCTGATGCAATCACCATATGGTAAGTAGCTGATGCACTATAAAGTAAAAACATGCTAATACCAAAAATAACTAATGAACTTAACTCAAGCGTAGAATTTAATGTTTGACTCCCTTTAATCATTAAAAAAATCGTACCAATAATCGCTAAAACTGCCCCAAACAAATGGGTTAACCCATTAATGGGTTCTCTCATATAACGTTCCATAACACTATACCTCCATCATCTAGTTTTCAATACTATGTAATGAAATGATACTACATACGTGTTGAGTCGTCAATATTTACCTTTGGAGAAAAATACGCTATAATAAATAAAAACTAATAAATGAGGGTGTTACAGTGGATCAGCTAGAAAAATTAGTCGCGTCACTCCATCTTGATGATATTATTATACGAGAAGAAATCCCTAAAATTGATTTATACGTCGATCAAGTGACTCAATTGTTCGAAGGCATTTATGCTCCAGGAAAGCGTGACGAGAAAGAAAAAATTTTAACGAAAACAATGATTAACAATTATGCTAAAGGAGATTTATTGTTTCCGATTAAAAATAAACGCTATTCGAAAGAGCATATTATGTTTATTCAATTTATTTACCAATTAAAAGCGTCCTTATCAATTAGTGATACCAAAACGGCATTACAGAACTTAAACGATTCAGTTGTAGCAGGTGGGGTTGATCTTGATAAGCTGTATGATCAGTATGTTGAATTGATGGGCAAGCAAGTAGAAGATTTAACGCAATTTTTGCCGGAAATCAATCAAGAAGCTGAACAAGTTATCGAAGCAATTAACTTTGAGGATCAAGACTACTTAAGAAATTTATTCTTAATCTTTTCTTTCGTCCATAAAAGTAATATGTACCGGAAGCTTGCTGAACGTTTGACAGATCAATTAACCGAAACAGTTGTTGAAAATGACCAACAAAAAAACTAGCCGGATCTAAATTCCAGCTAGTTTTTAATTGTCTATTAATGATTTGAGAGACTTAATAGGATCAACTCTTTATTGGAGGTATAACTCCATTACTTCAGTGGAAGAGATCACACCATCGTAGATCATTAATTCGTCGATTAGGCCTTGGAAAGGTGGATCCCAATGATTGACACCTAAACCAAAGTACGCTTTGTTGTTAAACAATCTCGGAAAATCATTACCTTCAAAATAGCGCTCGCCATTTAAATAAATCATCAAGTTTCCAGATTCTGCGGTTAAAACGATATGAGTCCATTCATCTTCACTAATGAGTATGTCGGTTGAAGCATCATACCATTCATTGCTCCCCGCCCATACGATTGTCTCACCGTTATGACCAAATGGTACGACACTGATCCATTCATTTTGATTAGCTGCAGCGAAGAAAGTAGTCGTATGTTGCGTTAGTGCTTCAGGATAGAGCCAAAATGAAACCGAATACGCATCCCCCTCAATTAATCGCTCAGGTAATCTTATTCCTGATGACCCATCAAATACAGCAGCTTGACCAACAATACCGTCTGTAAAAGTGATTTCACCGTCAAGTTGATCGATGCGCTCACCAGTCGCTTCTCCATCTGCAAATTGACCAACTGAATCAGATAAATCACGATCGAAAGCATAATGAGCACTTAATGAGACCTCACGTGTACCTGAGACTGTTAAATTAAATTCTTTTCTTTCGATTACATCACCATTTTCAATTGTTGCTACTAAAGTTACCGTTTCATCATTACCTGTTGGTCTAGTTACTTTTCCATCGTTTGAAAGAACTGATGTGTTTGATGATTCCCAAGTAATTGTTGTCCCTAAAAAGCCTGATTCAATTAAATTGAGATCATCTGTTATATTATTTGGATTGCCTACTGATAAGTCTCGCTCAACATTACTAACAATCTGTTCAGCGGTTAGAGTCGATCCAGCTGACTGCACACCCCAAACAGTTACCCCTTTATTCGATAATGCTGTAAAAGACATAACCGCTTCATCTTGCACTTCATCCCATACCTCTACAAAAACACCATCATAATCAATGTTATTTATCGTAATTGTTGCGTAATAACCATCATGTGACCAAGTTCCGTCGATTGCGCCTGTAATTGTTCCATCTTCATGTAAACGGATGATTTGTGTTTCTTTTAGTTCTGCGCTGTTATCTTTGCCGTGATTAATATATTTATAATCACCAATTAAATCACCGATTGATAGTTCTTGATCGAGTTGTTCGCCAGCATAACGTTTAGGAGCGACAACTGGCCAATCATGTTTATTTAAGAACATCTGATGGATCCGAAGTTCATGAGCTTCGCCACGATTAGGAAAGCGTGTATGGAAAACTAAGAATTCCTCACCTGTTTCTTCATCTAAGAAAACTGAATTATGACCTGGTGATAAATAACCTACGCCAGGCCCCATTCCAGGTTCACCTAACTCACGTTTAAACATAAAATTTCCAAACAATTTATTACCGTATTGTGCATGATTTACATCACCAGGTAATACAGCTGGTTGATTATCTGCGTCGAGATAGGGACCATCAGGATTTTCTGATCGAAATTGCCTGACATGATATCCACCGTCAGCACCTAACCAACCATAAGTAACATATAAATAAAAGTAATTAGTATTAGGATTATATTGAATATAAGGACCTTCTCCTGACTTAGTGTAACCGCCAGATATTTTAGTTCCAAAGTAGCGATCGATCATACGCCCGTCACTAGTTTCACTATCTTCACCAGGATAAATCGCAGTTCCTGTTTCTGCATCTAACTCTAACAGGAAAATACCGCCTGACCATGACCCGTATGACATCCATAACCGATCATCTGCATCAAAAAATAAATTTGCATCAATTGCATTTGGGAAATCCCGATTGTTATACTCACCGTTGTGGTCAAACCAATTATTATTTTCGCTAGTTAAGATCCCTTGTTCAATCAAGTTTGGAATGTGTGTATTTTCCCAGTATTTATTTACTTCACTGTTCTTATCATAAGCTTCATAGTTTGTAAATCCTGAATAAACGAGTGTATCCACGTGTTGATAAGGTCCTTCAATATTTTGTGATACCGCAAAACCAATTGCTGACCGAATATAAGTTGAAGATGCACTGTAATAGATCATATAAGCGCCTGTTGATCCATCTTCATTTACATAATATTCATTCCAGAAAACCTCAGGAACCCAAACAGAAAAACCGCCATAGCTGTCTGCATCATTTTCTCCTGCCCATTCAAATGATTGTGCTAGATTTTCAGATAAATTCTCATATAAGATATTATCAGGCGTTTTATAGCCATTAGTGAATAAAGTCCAATCGATTAAATCATCAGATTTTGCTGCTTCAATATGTGTCCCAAATACATAGTAGAGATCATCTACCTTAATGATAGAAGGATCATGTACGGACACGTTTTTAAAATTAGGTTTTGTTAAATTTGATTCTCGTGTGACATCATTTATTTGAGGAGCTTTTGACTCTGGTTCAGATAAATTATTTGTCAGATCCCGATTAATAAGTAGGATAAATGCGATAACAGCAATGATTATTATACCTATAATACTTAGATGTTTTTTTGACATAAAGTGTTCTCCTTTGTAAGCGTTTATATTAACTTGTACTTACATTCTATGTATCGAGAGGTTACTTGTCAATGACTTTCCCATTGTTTTTAAGAAGCTTTTGTTTGGATGATTAAATCAGAAGTCTTAATTAGATAGCGCAATCTCCCTAAGCTGAATTTGTGAGGGCGATTGCGCTATAGCATGTCATTTACTTAAACAAGGTTATTAAATAAAGAACCAAGGGAGAATAGCAAGTGTTCCGATTACCCCAAGTGCGATGCCAAGACCGAACCCGGGTCGATATGGATCATAAGGTTGAACTGGTTGGCCATATTGGTAATATGGTGTTCCAAAGCCTTGAGTTTGGTTAGCTAGTGGTTCAATGTAAACATGTGTCGGTGTTACTTGGCGAATTACGCCTCGATGTTCTTGGCCATCAACTGTCCGAATCGCGACAGGTTTGCCGATATTATCACAACACAACTTGTAATAGTTAGGCATAGAGAATCTCCTTTCTACTTGTAGAAGTCGTTTAGTTACTTAAATGCATAGTGATAAAGCACTTATCATACTGTATGTGTGAATCGTGTAATTGTAGAGGGTATTCGTTTAGTTATTGGAAATATACTCTTCAACTTTGTTCGAAAAAATCATCAGTTGGAATATAAATTAGCTCATTGACTTTTATTTGCTGTGTAGCAAACCATTGACCAACTAAATAAGCCCCAATAGAATAACCTAAGTATTTAGGAATTGGATCGATGCCATAAATAAGATGGTGATGAAGTGGGTGATTGATCGAAATGTCTAAATGAGGTTTGATCCATTTTTCAAAAGCACCTTTTAATTCGTCGTTTACTTGGACTGATTTAGGTAATAGTGAAATATCATAAAGCTTTCTTGTGATGCATTCAGCAATCCCTTCTAAGATCAAAGTATCTTTTAAGCGGATATTGGGATCATTACCATGTAGTTTTTGGAGACGAATTGAATGGCTATATTCATGGGCTAATGTTGCATACAGCCACTTTTTGCTTGTTTGCCAATCACAGAAGAGAAAAATTTTATCAGAAAAACCTAAACCAGAAATATGTTGATCGAATTCATGAGTGTTTTGCTTGAGAACGTCGATTGGAAAGAGAAAGATACTAAGATCAGGACCCGACCACTCTTTTTGTAAGTCATTAAAATGTGATTCCACTATTGTTCGGTAATCTTGATCTAACCATTTTTTTAGGATAATCTGGGTAGAATTAGCTGGATTAAATAAACCGTGTTTTAGTAGAGTTGTCTGGATATCTCGACAAGTCCAATCGGGAAAATAAGCTCGGATAGGTTCAATTAATTCTTTTTGTTGCGTACTTAAATTCAACTGTTCAGCTTTTAAGTAGTTATGAATTAATTGATCTGTTTTAAATAGAGTCATCGTTAGTTTGTTCCGTCATTTTCTTTTGACAAAAGAACTGGTAACCGATTAATTCTTTTTGGAACGACTCAATACGATGATAGTGATGATTTAAATAGTCTAAGAAGATTTGATTTGTGTCAGGTGTAATTTTAAGCTCAGCGTCGCCATCAGTAGTTGCGGATAAAGGGAAATAATCAATTAAGTCAAATTGTCCTTTTTCAAGCGATTCAATCCATTCATCAAGTGATAAGATCGATTTAATTTGATAAAATTGTTCAACCTCTTTGATCATTTCCTGTGTTAAAGTTTGATCGCCCGTCATTTCAATTAACAGAAGGATGCCACCTGGGCGAAGCACTCGGTTATACTCACTAAGGATTGGCTCAACGTGATTAAATGAGACAACTGATTCTGAAATGATGCAATCGATTGATCCTGATTCAAAGGGGAGTTTTTGAAGCTTTCCTTGGATTAGCTCAACAGGTTTGCCTTTTAATCGCTGTTTAGCTAGCTTAATCATCGCTTGATCTTGATCGATTCCGATTAAACGGCTATTCGTTACTTCAGTCAAAAATTCTAAAGTCTTTCCCGTCCCACAACCTGCATCTAAAATGCAATGATGTTGATATTTTTTTAATTGCTCCCAAGCCTTCTTCGTTGCTGAAAGCCCACCTGGATGTGCACTCGCAATATTTAAATGAGCGAGCATCGATGTATAATTAAATTCCATATGAACCACTCCTCAGTATCTTTTAAACTTTGTATATTCTATGATTGAATTTCTTTTCGATTACATATTTACCTTCTTCTCAAAGTATAGTAAGATATTAAATAATTCTAAATAGTCTGACGTTAGATTGGTGAGGTTAAGTATGCTCGATTCCTCACAAAATAGGGTCTATTTGTTGAATGAGCATTTTTTGTTAAGAAATAATGATATAATACGAATGATTATATTTTAAAAATAGAAAATGTACGTGTTTAAGGAGTGGATAATCAAATGAAAACAGATTTAGAGATTGCGACAGCGGCTAAACTTAAACCGATTCAGTCAATTATTAATGGGCTAGACATACTTGACGAGGAATGGGAGCCGTATGGGAAATACAAAGCAAAACTATCTTTGGGATTATTAGATCGATTGAACAATGAAAAAGATGGCAATTTGATCTTAGTCACTTCAATCAATCCAACGCCTGCAGGTGAAGGTAAGTCAACAGTCACAGTAGGCTTAGGTCAAGCCTTAAAGCAACTCGGTAAAAAAACAGCGATTGCATTGAGAGAGCCGTCGCTTGGTCCAGTAATGGGGTTAAAAGGCGGAGCAACCGGTGGAGGTTATTCTCAAGTTGTTCCGATGGAGGAGATCAACTTACACTTTACTGGTGATATTCATGCGATCACAGCGACAAACAATGCATTAGCAGCTTTAATTGATAACCATATTTTCCAAGGGAATCAGGCACAAATTGATCCGCGCCAAATAACATGGAAGCGTGTTGTTGATCTAAATGACCGGGCTTTACGTCAAGTCGTTGTTGGTCTTGGTGGTGTTAAACAAGGCGTGCCTAGGGAAGATGGCTTTAATATTACTGTTGCTTCTGAAATTATGGCGATTTTATGTTTAGCAAATAGTTATCAAGATTTAAAAGCACGACTATCAAAAATTGTCGTTGGTTATCGCGTTGATTCCAGTCCTGTAACTGTTGCTGATTTAGGAGTAGAGGGTGTATTGGCGATGTTACTACGAGACGCACTCAAACCGAACCTTGTCCAGACAATTGAGGGTGTGCCTGCCTTTATTCATGGGGGACCATTTGCAAATATTGCTCATGGCTGTAATAGTTTGTTAGCAACAAGGATGGCAGGTAAATTAGCTGATTACGTAGTAACTGAAGCGGGATTCGGTGCTGACCTTGGTGCCGAGAAGTTTTTAAACATTAAATCAAGAGCTGGTAATCTTGATCCAAAAGCGGTTGTTATTGTTGCGACGACTCGTGCCTTAAAGATGCACGGTGGTGTTGAGCAAGATAAGTTAACTGAAGAAAATTTAGCTGCATTGAATGAAGGTTTATCGAATTTAGCTAAACATATTGAGACAATTGAATCATTTGGTTTACCATATGTTGTCGCACTTAATCATTTCACAACTGATACAGCTGCAGAAATTAAAGTTATTGAAGATTGGTGTCAAGCGCGTAATATTTCTTTAGCCTTAACAACAGTTTGGGCAGATGGAGGTAAGGGTGGTATTGAATTGGCTAACCAAGTGATTCAGAAAATAGCCGAACAAAAAGTCAATTTCCAACCACTTTATCCGTTAACTGCATCGATTAAAGAAAAAATCGATACCATTGCAAAGCGTGTTTACGGTGCATCTACTGTGAAATATTCTGCATTAGCCGAACAACAGATTAATGAATTTAGTCAACATGGTTGGGGAGACTTACCGATCTGTATGGCAAAAACACAGTACTCACTATCAGATCAACCTGATCAATTAGGTCGACCGACAGATTTCACAATTACCATCCGTGAACTCAGACCATCGATCGGTGCGGGATTTATCGTTGCTTTAACTGGAGAGATGTTAACAATGCCTGGTTTACCAAAACAACCAGCAGCCCTAAAAATGGATATTGATGCAACAGGTGAAATTACCGGTTTATTTTAAGTTTTCAATCGTATAATTTAATCTAGAGCTGAATTCTAAAATGTTAATGATGTCATTTAGGGTTCAGCTCTTTTTATTTAACTCGATCCTCATTATGATTGATAATCATACGTATAAGTTGGTGAAATGAGTCAAATTACTATTGCTTATATGTACATATTTGATATAATAAGTGCAAACATACATATGAGAGGGAGAACGTTATGAGAATTACAGAGATACCAACGCTAGAATTAACTATAAAAAAGGGAGCGAACCCAGAATTACCTAACGAGGTTGAAGTAGGGCTAGAAAATGGCTTAAAAGCGAAGTTTCCTGTTGAATGGGAAAATATCACTCCTGAATCGACTGAAGTTCATGGGAAGCTTAGAGTAACAACTTATCCAAATCCAATTATCGAACAACGAGCGGATCCCTATTTATATAAACATACAGACGGATATTATTACTTTACCGGGTCTTATCCATTATATGATCGGATTGTTTTAAGACGAGCAAAAACGATCACGGAATTACCAGAAGCAGAAGAAGTTGTTATTTGGGAGGCGCATGAAACTGGAATTATGTCTGAGCATATTTGGGCGCCAGAGATCCACTTTATTGATGGAAAATGGTATATTCATTTTGCTGCTGGGGAAAAAGAAGATGTATGGGCAATTAGGCCATATGTTTTAGAATGTGCGGATGACAATCCATTGACTGGTACGTGGGTAGAAAAAGGACAAGTAAACACTGAATTCCAAAGCTTCTCGTTAGATGCAACAACCTTCGAAAATAATGGCAAACAGTATTTAGTTTGGGCACAAAAAGTCGATAATGATACAATTTCAAATTTATATATTGGTGAAATGGAAAATCCGTGGACGATTAAAAATCAAGTGCTTTTATCAACACCTGAATATGATTGGGAGAAAAGTGTCTTTGCGGTGAATGAGGGTGCAGCAGTTGTTAAACGAGACAATAAAATTTTCATTGCATTTTCAGGTAATGCGACAGACCATACTTATGCTGTTGGCTATTTATCTGCTGATGCTACAGCAGACTTGCTAGATCCTAAGTCTTGGTATAAAACGCCTGAACCAGTTTTCGTAACGAGTGAAGAAACAAAAGAATATGGTCCAGGTCATAATAGTTTTAGTGTAGATGAAGATGGATATGATCTACTTGTTTACCACGCTCGACCTTATAAGAAAATTGAAGGAAATTCACTATTTGACCACAACCGTCATGCGCGGATTAAGCGACTGTTTTGGAATGAAGATGGTACACCATACTTTGGTATACCAGGTGATCAAGTTGAACCAACTGACGAACGAGTCATTGCAAAAATTAATTATCTATAACAATAAAAGGGATTGAGTAGCTCACTCGATCCTTTTTTATTTGCTTTATAATTGTTGTCAAGTTATAATAATCCTTATTAAATCAATATAATACCAATTGCATCTCCTGAATTGGGGAAAAGTGATATAAGTATCAATTTTCAGCATACTATTGACGTCTGATTCATTAAAAAGTAACATAAGTAAGTAGTTAACATAAGTATTGTCTGCTATCTTGTTCGGTTAGTCTAGATGAAATCAAGAAAAAGGAAGTGCTGGTTTTTTAAATGAACATACTACTAATTAAACAATCATCATTAGTTTGTGATGGAATTTTCGGGCTGTTAAAACGTCATTTTCCAAATAGTAAATTAACACTGTGTAACACAAATGATCTGACAGAAATCTATCAACATGGAGAAGAAGCCAACGTGATCATTATCGATATTAAAATGAATATCGATGTTCAGGAAGTAATTGACCATTTTCAAGTTAAAGATAAGCGAGTGGTTGCTTGGGTTGAAGATTTACGTGATCGACAACTTCCAGAGATCTTTAAAATGGATTTGTCCGGTTACATTTATTATGAGATTGACGAAGAAACATTGATAAAAGCGATTAATCAGGTTTATGCTGATCAGCGGTTTTTTCATTCCCAACTATCAAATCGATTATTAGATATTTATATTCAGTCACAATCCGATCAAGTTGACCCTCCAAGAGATTTAATGTCGGAACGGGAGTGGGAAGTATTACAATTATTGTCTAAAGGCTACAGTAATATTAAAATTGCTAATGAATTATTTTTATCAGACAAAACAGTAAAAAATTATGTCAGTTCTATTTTACATAAGTTAGACGTACCAGACCGAACAGGTGCAGTGCTTTATGCTTTACGCAAACGATGGGTTAACTTGTGAAATAGACAATCTTTTGAAAAGGAAGTTACTTTTCAAATTATAGATTGTCTATTTTTTTTGGATAAATAAATGATTAACGCTCATATTAAGTAGCATTAAATCTGAATGAGGAGCTACAAAACATGAGAAAACTTTTTACACTCTCACTAATTGTATTTCTATTAGTGACTACTACTACAATTGGAATGGATCTGGACGAAGAAGAAATTAAACGCCCATTTATTCCAGGTAGAGAGCAAAACTTGTTTTAATTATCTAAGCTGTGATTCGAGTTCTCTTAAAACTTGAGTTTATTTCCCTTTTAAGCGATGATTTTAGATAGAATAACAGTTTGAGAGGGGAAAGTTTGTTGACAAATAAAGATTCGCTTTGGCCACTAAAGATGTTATTATTTTGTTTTTATGGGGCTAATACAATGGTCGTTAGTTTTTTGCCATTACTATTAACTTACCGCGGTTTAAGTGGTCAAGAGATTGGATGGGTGCTGGCAATTGGCCCGGCAGTATCAATTGTTGCCCAACCATTTTGGGGATTTATAAGTGATAAATTTCAAACGGTCAGAAAAGTATTGATCATGACTTTAATAGGTCTATTGATCAGTGGATTTTTCTACTTTCAAGCCAAAAACTTAATCATCATCTTGGGATTATCGATTGTTTTTTACTTTTTTCAATCATCAATTGCTCCCTTATCCGATAGTCTCGCTCAACGAAGAGCAGAACAACTCGGTGTTCCATTTGGATCGATCCGAACGTGGGGCTCAATCGGATTTGCTACTTTTTCAATTTTAATTGGAGAAATTGTCGACTGGACAGGCATTCAATATTTAATTATTCCTTATTTTATGATGGCCTCTGTGACATTATTTATTAGTACACGTGTAAAAGATGTGACAATTGAAAGAACATCAATTCAAATTAAGGACTTACAAAAATTATTTAAAAATCCACCGTTAATTTTATTTTTGGCTGCATTATTTTTAGTCGCTGTAACCCATCGAATGAACGATTCATATATGAGCTTATTCATTAATCAGTTAGGTGGAGGCGACAATCTCGTTGGAATTGCCTGGTTTGTCGGAGTCGTTAGCGAGGCATTAGTCATTGCATTTGCGGGTAAGTGGTTAAAAAAATTACACCCACTTATTTTTATTGTTGCTTCTGGACTAATTTTTTCTTTAAGGTGGATGTTGTATAGTTTAATTACAACCCCAAGCTTGATTATCATCTTTCAAGTACTAAATGGTTTATCATATGGTGTTTTTTTTGTAATGTCATTTCAATATGTGACGAGATTGATCCCCGTCCAACTGCAAACAAGTGGACATTTATTGTATTCAACAGTCATCTTTGGGATATCGGGGATCGTTGCTTCGCTGGGTGGTGGCTACTTGTTTGAACAATTTGGTGGGGCTACTTTGTATTTTGTGATGGCAATTTTAGCTCTGCTTGGATCTTGCTTCATTTTGCTATATCATATAATTATTAGAAAAACAACAAGAGTCGTATGAATGAATTCCGGTTATCGTGTTAAGGGGGGCTAATATGAAGCAGGAGAGAATCACTAAGGTTTGTTTATTAGCGGGGGAAATCATGTTGAAAAATGGTGCCGAGACGTATCGAATTGAGGACACAATGACTCGAATTGCTCAAGCATACGGGGTGGAAGATGCTCAGATTCATGCGACGCCAACCGCAATTATGTTTGCTGAAGACATGACTTCACCAACTAATTTTGTGCGAATTAATGTAAGGGCGACCGATCTAGACAAAGTATCAAAGGTGAATAGTATATCCAGACACATTTCTGCTGGTAAATTAACTGTCAAAGAGGCACGTGAAAAACTCCTCGAAGTTGAAGCGAATAGTGAAACATATCCAAAGTGGTTGCAAATAGCTGCAGCTAGTTTTGCTAGTGGCTGTTTTACGATTATGTTTCAAGGGAGTTGGCTTGAATTTTTACCGGCAATTATTGTCGGCATGATCGGTTATTATTCGATGCTCAGTTTTCATGAAGTCCTTAAAATTCGCTTTTTTGCTGAATTTTTAGCATCTGTTTTCTTAGCTTTATCCGCGTTTTTAGTGATTATGATTCACTCAGGATTAGATATTGATAAAATAATCATTGGTTCAGTGATGCCACTTGTTCCCGGGCTCTTAATTACTAATGCAGTTCGTGACTTAATGGCAGGGCATTTGGTATCAGGGATTACTAAAGGTGTGGAAGCAATTCTAACAGCTCTTGCAATTGGAGCGGGAGTTGCTGTTGTCTTATTAGTCTTTTATTAATCATTTTGATGAGGTGGTTAGATGCTATTTGAACAGTTAATTGTAAGTTTTTTTTCTGCTGTAGGCTTTGCAATTATCTTTAATGCACCAGTAAACGTATTATGGCAATCCGGCACGGTCGGTATGGTCGGGTGGTTTGTCTTTATAGGATTATCACGAATCTATGATCTGAATATTGTAATCGCAACATTACTTGCTTCGGTTGTAGTTGGAATCGCAAGTCAAATCCTCGCAAAACGTTTCCGGACGCCAATTATCATTTTTAATTTGGCTGGGATTATTCCGCTCGTTCCTGGAGGGATGTCTTATGATGCGATGCGTTTTTTTGTTGTTAATGAGTACGATGCCGCGATCGCAGCAGGAGCGACAGTTGCGATGATATCAGGTGCGATTGCACTCGGATTGATTGTTTCTGAAATCATTAATCAACTGATTCGAAATATGAATTGGAGAAAATATCATAGCGAATATGATCGAAAAGGGGTTGCCAGCTTGGACTCAGATTAAATCGCTCTAAGCCGAATAAGTGCATTAATGGAATGGGTTCGTTAAAATAAAGGTATCATGTAAATGTAGGAGGTGGCTCTCTATGATTAAATTGAAAAAATCAACAGGGGAAGCACATAGAATAACAAATGATGGTGGTACGGTTCAAATTGCAAAGTCAGGTAGAAGTGATATAGATGCTTTTACACCAGGTGATTTCATTAATAGTTCAATTGCTATTTGTATGGGTCTAACTTTAGATGCCTTAATTGAAAGAGACGGGTTAGATATTCCAGGTTATACAATTGAAGTTGATGGAACGAAAGACCAAGAAGCTCGCCCATCACGAATGGAAAAGTTCGATGTTAAAGTTATCTTTGATGCAGAGGTTGATGAAAAGTTAAGAAATCGTCTCGTCAAATCTGCTAAACGTGGCTGTACAATGGGTAACACAATTGAACACGGTGTCCCAATCAACGTCACATCAGAATAAATCAAGTAAATTTTACAAAATTAAACAAAAACACCAGTAGCATTGCATAAACTTTTCTTTCCTATGTCAATTTTTATCGTTGTGGTTTGAGATAACGGATATTGATCGATCAATACAACCGCTACGGGAAAATATTTCGCTTACCGCGGGCGTGCCTCGGGCGCACAGGATGTGGGTCAGTTAGACGTTGGGACTGCGGTTACTCGTCCCACCAAAAGATCTGCCACACGACGTGGCGATCTTAGTCTAACATTCCCCCAAGTGGATCTTCGGCTCACGCTTTTCCCGCTGGTGTCTTCATATTTTCCCTACGCTCATGTCTGCTTTCCTACAGAATAAAAAAGAGCTTTTGCAATTCAACGCAGGAAAGATACAATTTAGCAGATGAGAGATGTGTAGACTCCCACGGGAAAAGCAAGAGCTTGAGATCCACTTTGACAAGCGGTCTTTGCTTGGCTAAGTTAGCTCAAGCCTTGGGACTGGGACTGCGGTTACTCGTCCCACCGAAGACATTTGCGATTACTCGTCCCACCATAAACACCTGCCCGTAGGATAAGGAAAGCTTCTTCGAAAACGCATCGCACGAAGAAAATTGATCTTTATTTTCGAGGAAAGCGAAACATCTCTCAGCTGCGGGTGTGATCCTCTCACTTAGAACTGATCATATCACTTGATTTTATCTTAACTTTTTTATGCTGCGCTACTGAAAAAACACCTAAAATTCTTGAATCTCAATGTTTTTAGGTGTTTTTTATTTGTCATGAGAGTTTATCAGTTAATTCAATTAAATGAATATTTATTCAATAATAAAATAAATATAAATTAATTATACATAAATATTGCATAAAAATACATCATCGAGTATAATAATTAATCACAATGGTAATAAGGAGTGTTGATTTAAATGAAAGTAGCAATCGTTGGGGGATCAGGCTATGGTGGCGTTGAACTAGCACGATTATTACAACAACATCCAAACGTAAACCTGACTCAAATCATTTCACATTCACAAGCAGGAGCAAATTTTTCAGAAATTTATCCGCAAATGACAACAATTATTGATGAACCAATGAAAGACTTAAACTTAGAAAAACTAGCTGACGACATTGACCTAGTATTTTTAGCAACACCATCAAACGTCAGCCACCGATTCGTTTCAGACATACTTGAAGCAAACTTAAAATGCATCGACCTTTCTGGTGACTTGCGACTGAAAGATCCAGCATTATATAAATCGTGGTACAACTTTGAAACTACAGCCGAAGCATACTTAGATCAAGCTGTTTATGGATTAAGTGAAATTTACCAAGACCAGATTTCAGAAGCAAACCTTATTGCCAATCCGGGTTGTTTTCCAACAGCCGGCTTACTTGCTTTAATCCCATTGATTGAAAACCAGATCATTTCAACCGAATCAATTATTATTGATGGAAAAACAGGTGTATCAGGTGCTGGGCGCGGCTTATCATTAAATGTACACTTTTCTGAGATGAATGAAAATACAAAAGCTTATCAACTCGGCAATCATAAACATATTCCTGAAATCGAACAAGAACTATCTGAAAAATCAAATGATTCAATCATGGTGAATTTCACACCTCATATTATACCGATGACTCGTGGGATCTTAATGACGAGTTATACGAATTTAATGATTGAACAAACAAATGAGCAAATTACTGAACTTTATCAGTCATATTACCAAGACCAACCTTTTGTCCGAATTAGAGAAAATGGTCAAATTCCAAGTACAAAAGAAGTTTATGGGAGTAATTATTGTGATATCGGATTTCAAGTTGACTCAAGAACAAATAAATTAATCGTCGTGTCTGTGATCGATAACTTAGTAAAAGGGGCTTCTGGTCAAGCGATTCAAAACTTAAATATAATGGCTGGTTGGGATCAACGAACAGGCTTACACCAAATCCCAATTTATCCATAGGGGGGTAATTATAATGCGTACAACAATAGATAAAGTGAAGATAAAAAAAGTCGCAGGTGGCGTGTCGGCGCCAATCGGCTATCAGTCAGGTGGGCTTCGTTGTGGGATTCGAAAAGAAAAACTCGATCTAGGCTGGCTTATTTCTGAAACACCAGCAGATGCATTTGCTGTTTATACGAAAAATCTTTTTCAAGCTGCTCCGTTAAAAGTGACCCAAGCGAGTCTTGCGGTTAAGCAAAAACTACGTGGAATCATCGTTAACTCAGGGATTGCCAATGCTTGTACTGGTGATCGTGGCTTAAATGATGCCTATCAAATGAGGGAGCAGATGGCAGAAAAGCTTACAACAGAAAGTCACTATATAGCGGTTGCCTCTACAGGCTTAATTGGTGAGTTTTTACCTATGGATAAGGTAACGAAAGGAATCAAAGCAATCAATTTCGATCAACAGTCTCCTGAATCATTTGAATCGGCAATTTTAACGACAGATACGAGAGAGAAAAAGATTGCCTTGCAGATGAAGATCGATGATCAAGTTGTTACAATTGGTGGTGCTGCCAAAGGATCAGGAATGATTCATCCGAACATGGCAACAATGTTGGGTTTCATTACAACTGATGCCGTTATTGACCCAATTGTGCTTGAGCAAGAGTTGAAGGATCAAACAAATCAGAGTTTTAATATGATCACAGTCGATGGTGATACATCAACGAATGATACGGTTGTTGTCATGGCTAATGGTCTAGCAAATAACCAATTGCTCAATCGAGATCATCCAGAATGGCTGATTTTCACTGAAGCGCTAAGCGAGGTTTTTCAATTTTTAGCAAAAGAAATTGCCCGTGATGGTGAAGGTGCGACAAAGTTGGTTGAAGTTGAAGTTGAAGGAACTGAAACTGAAGCGGATGCGCGTAAAATGGCTAAAGCGGTAATTAGCTCAAACTTAGTTAAAACAGCCATTCACGGTGCTGATGCGAATTGGGGTCGAATTATTACTGCAATTGGCTATAGCGGTGTCCAGTTTGATCCCGATCAGGTCATTGTCAAAATTGGTGACAAGACGGTAGTTGAAAATGGATTACCAAAAAGATTTGACGAAGCTGAGCTAAAACATGACTTAGAGCAAGATGAAGTAAAAATATTCGTTAAGGTTGGCTCATCGAATCAAATCGCCCGAGGTTGGGGTTGTGATTTATCATATGAATATATTAGAATCAATGCTTTATATCGAACATAAATGAGGTGTAGAGATGTCATATTTAGTTATTAAATGTGGGGGAAGTATTGTTGATCAGCTTCCAGAATCGTTTTTTCAAGATTTAGTGAATCTTCAAGAAACGAAGAAAATCAAGCCAATTATAGTCCATGGCGGTGGTCCGATGATTACGAGCCAATTGAAACTAATGAATGTAAAAACAACTTTTGTTAATGGTTTGCGTGTAACGACGAAAGAAGTTTTGGATGTTGTTGAAATGGTTTTAAGTGGATCAGTGAATAAAAAAATTGTCCGCCGTATGATTGACCAAGATGCTAAAGCAATTGGGATGAGTGGGATAGATGGTCAATTGCTCGAAGCAACGCCGATTCAAGATGTGGCTAAGTATGGTTTTGTTGGTCAAATCAAAAAGGTGAATCTAGAACTCATTGATTCGTTACTTGATCAAGATTATATTCCAGTCATCTCTCCGATTGCGATTGGGCAAGATCATCAACATTACAATATTAATGCCGATGTAGCGGCCTCAGCAATTGCCTCATCATTACAGGCACCACTTTGTTTTATTAGTGATATTCCTGGTGTCCTCGTCAATGATGAAGTGCTTCATTATGCAGACCAAGTAAAGATTGAGCAATTAATTGAGGATCAGACGATCAATGGTGGCATGATTCCAAAAGTTCAAGCTGCTCTTGACGCCTTAACTGCTGGTGCTTCAGAAGTGTCAATTGTGAACGGAATGGATGAGCATGCACTGTTTGATTTTATTCAAGGCGAGAAAATTGGCACGCGAATTCAATTGAAGGAGATTAGTTATGCTTAAGGATTTTAGTGCAGTTATGCCGACATATAATCGGTTTCCAATCACACTAACGAAAGGTGATGGGAGCTATGTTTGGGATCAAGACGGAGTAAAATTTTTAGATTACACGGCTGGAATTGGTACGTGTAACTTGGGGCACCGACCGAAGTCAGTAGAAATTGCTTTAGCACGGCAGTTAGGTGAGCTGTGGCATTGTTCTAATTTATATACAATTCCAAATCAAGAACTACTTGCTGAACAACTCGTGAAGCATAGTGTTTTTGATCAAGTCTTTTTCAGTAACAGTGGTGCTGAAGCAAATGAAGCAGCAATTAAATTAGCACGGCGTTATGCACAGAAGGTAAAACAGACCGATCAATATGAAATTGTCACTTTTAAGCAATCGTTTCACGGGCGTACGCTTGCGACTCTAGCTGCAACGGGTCAGGCTAAAATTCAAGCTGGATTTGAGCCGAAAATGCCAGGCTTTCGCTACTTACCTTATAATGATTTAGCAGCATTGGAACAACTGGTGCGCCCAGAAACATGTGCCGTTATGCTTGAGCTAATTCAAGGTGAGGGTGGTGTGCATCCAGCTGACCAAGTATGGTTAGATCAACTTGTCTCTCTCTGTAAGACAAATGACCTGCTCTTGATTATTGATGAGGTGCAAACAGGAATGGGTCGTACCGGCACACTTTTTGCCTATCAGCAATACGGGATTGAGCCAGATGTGATTACACTTGCCAAAGGTTTAGGTTCTGGATTTCCTGTCGGTGCAGTTTTAGCTAAAAAAGAAGTTGCTCGAGCTTTTACTGCGGGTGCACATGGATCAACATTTGGCGGTAATCCTTTGGCGACAGCTGCCGGTTTAGCAACGATCGAGCAAATGACCTCAGCTGAATTTTTACCAATGGTAAAAGAGAATAGTGATTATTTATGGGGGAAGTTACAGACGCTATGCGGTCAAATGAATCAAGTTAAAGGGTTGCGTGGTAAAGGCTATTTAATTGGGATTGAGCTTGAAGGACAAGCGATCGATTATGTTAATCGAGCAAGAGAGGAACAACAACTATTAATCCTCGTCGCCGGCCCACAAGTCGTCCGACTACTACCACCCCTAACAACAACAAAACAAGAAATCGCTCAATTTATTATCCGACTTGAAAAAGTATTAGCAGATTAACAAAAAAGGCAGCTTCCTTTATGAAAAGGATCGCTGCTTTTTTATTAATAATTTATTTTTTGTTAAATTGATGGGCTGAGTGATCGTTGCACTTGGATTGAGCTCAATTTAAATAAGTCATTAACTAGTTTGTTCATGAACAGGTGGTTTTGCCAATGGCTTTCGTTTGTCCTCAGAAACAATCCATGCTAAACCAAAGACAATAATGACCCCACCCGTTATTTGAGCAATTGAAATCATTTCATTAAATAAAAACACACCAGCAATTGATGCTGCAGCTGGTACAAAATAACGGAAGAAGTTTGATTTCGTCGCACCAACTTGTTTCATTGAAAGATTCCAAATAATAAAAGCTAATACTGAACAAACGACAACATTATAAAAGATGATTAACCATGTGACGCCATTGATATTGGACCAGAGTACAGCATCCCATTTGTTAACTGTAAATGGAATCATAAAGATTGATCCAAATAAGATATACCAAGTTGTTACTCTCAATGGAGAGTATTTTTTCATCAGAGGCATATAAGATAAGTTAAATAAAGCACCGAGAATACTGATTGAAAAGGCGAGAATATTTCCAATCATATAATCGGAACTTAAACTAAAGCTATCTTCCCCACCTAGAATGATTAATGTCACCCCGATAAAAGCAATTCCACCACCAATAACAAGTCTCATCGTCATTTTTTCACGAGTAAATAATGGTGCAAACAAGGCAACAAAGATTGGCCATGGTGCAACATTTAACAATGATGCATTAGCAAGTGTCGTAAACTTAATCGAGTACATCACGACAATTTCTAAAATTGTTATCCCGAATAAGCCGATAATTGCTAGCATAAGTAAATCTTTTTTATCAACTTTAACGCTACCTTCTTTGAATTTTAACACGAGAAATAAGATTGGTACTGCTAGCCCGAAACGGATCAAGACGAAAATCTCCGCAGGGAATATGTCCATCCCTAGTCGTGAGACGCCAAAATTCACGCCCCATACAATTGAAACAAAAATAAGTCCAAGATAATAAATTGATTTTCCTTTCATTATTGCCACACCCAGTCTTATGTATATTGAATCTGCTAGTAGTGTATAGACATTGGTGTAGTACTGTCAAGTTTTGATCGTTTAAATCTTGATCACGTGAAAGGTGTAAAGTAGGAGTAAGTTTTGATACAATTTAATCAAATACATCACGCAACACCTAAATGAAAGTTAAAAAACAATAATCAATTTGAATGATTCGTATTTTATCGCAAAGTAAGTGGCAATGCTTTACTAGATTAGTTCTATTTATATGTACGCACTCACTTAAAAAGTGAATTATTCATATGACAACCTGTCATATGAATAATTCAGGAATAATTAATTTTAATGAGTACATTTAATTTTAAAGATTACAATACGAGGAGTGTTAACAATGAATGAGACATTTAAAGCTTATCGATTAGAAAACAATAACGGAGAACTGGTGCGTGGTGTCCGACAACTGACTGAACTTGATTTACCAGAGGGTGAAGTGTTAATTCGTGTTCGCTATTCTAGTGTGAATTATAAAGATGCAATGGCTAATATGTCGGATAGTCCAATTATTAAAAACTATCCAGCAACTCCGGGAATTGATCTCGCCGGACAAGTAGTTGAATCAGCAGATGATCGTTTTACTGAAGGAGATCCAGTGATTGTGACTAGCTATGATCTCGGTGTCAGTCATGACGGTGGCTATAGTGAATATGCACGCGTTAAAGCGGAATGGGTTATACCACTACCAGAAGGAATGACTTTAAAGCAAGCGATGATTTACGGAACAGCCGGTTTAACGGCAGCACTTTCAATTGACCAATTGCAAGCTCAACAAGTTTTGCCTGAGAGTGGGACTGTTTTAGTAACGGGTGCTTCTGGTGGTGTTGGGAGTATTACGACTGCAATGCTTGCTAACCTCGGCTATCAAGTCGAAGTGAGTACAGGAAAACAATCAGCCCATCCATTTTTAAAGCAACTTGGTGCTAAGTCGATCATTGATCGAACGACAGTTACTGGTGAAAAAATTAAAGTGATTGATAAACAAACTTGGGCGGGTGCCGTCGATCCAGTTGGTGGAGACACCTTAGCCGCGATTCTTAGTAAATTAAACTATAACGGGGTAGTCGCAGTGAGTGGTTTAACAGGTGGAATTAAAGTGCCGACGTCCGTATATCCATTTATTTTACGTGGTGTTCGGTTAATTGGGATTGACTCCGTCTATTGCCCAATGGAAAAAAGACAAGCAATCTGGGATCGGATGGCAACTGACCTAAAGCTAACTGATCAACAATTCGATCACATTACCAATCAGGTCATTCGTTTAGAGCAATTAGAAGAAACGTTACCTAAACTCTTATCCGAACAATCATTAGGTCGAATAATTGTTCAAATTTAATTTTCTCTTAATATTTCAATGTTTTCTTATTGAATGTACGTACGAATTGTATTAATATCCCGAGTTTGACACTTAATTAAATGAAAAACCCTCTAAATCCTTGATGTAAAAGGGTTTAGAGGGTTTGTTT
>NZ_BAABDL010000004.1:0-12433 GCF_039539605.1 Amphibacillus indicireducens
CAAAACAGAAATGGACTGCGAACGCTTAGTCACTCAAGAATCCCATTGCTTTAGCTGTGGGAGTCTCAATAACAGAGATCAATCAAAATAACCATGCACAAATGCAGATCATGAGTGTCTATGTGAGGAATAAAGAGAAGTATGAATGGTTAGAAACTGAGTTTGGCGTTAAATTGTATACTGAGTTGGAGAGTTTTTTAACGTCAAATATTGATATCGTTGTTGAAGCAGCAACTGTAGAAGCGGCTCAAAACCTCCTTCCTACAATTATTAAACATATGGATATCGTACTGATTAGTATCGGCGCGCTTGTTGATGAATCACTTTTACAGAGGGTCATTGAATTAGCGGAGGCGCATCAACATAATATTCACCTCCCATCTGGTGCAATTGGTGGATTGGATCTTTTACAAAATGCACACTCACTAGCTACCGTTCAAACTGTGGCACTCACGACTCGTAAACCCGCTCATTCATTGACGAATGAAAAATTAAACAAAGAAAAAGTCATTTTTAAAGGTACAGCACAAGAGGCGATTAAACAATTTCCTAAGAACATTAACGTCTCAATCGCATTGTCACTTGCAGGTTTAGGAATTAAGCAAACAACAGTCCGGCTGATTGCTGATCCAGATATTGACAAAAACATTCATCAGGTTGATGTCGTTGGTGACTTTGGCGAGGCAAGCTTTGTAGTTAAAAATAATCCCCTACCTTCAAATCCAAAAACGAGCTATTCAGCAGCTCTTAGTCTCTTGGGTACGTTGGAGAGACTAGTCCAAAGAATAAAGATTGGCTAAGTGGGTATTTATTCTTTTGTCTTGATTTTAAACGAGTGATCGTTTAAACTATAATTGTAATTAAAATGTATATTGTTTATCGTTTTTGCATAAAATAAAGCCATCAGTGCTACTAACACTGACGGCTAAGTTCGATTGCTTCGCTTCAAAGGCGATCGGCAAGGCAGATTAACTTTAAAAAATAATCCGCCGAGTCCTCAAACTCAAAGGTGGATTATTTTTGTTTCTTTATATGATCGACTACTGCCAAGATCAGACCTGCGATCCCGATAAAAACCATAACAGTTTCATATGTCGTCATATGGTACCACCCCAAGCTCGCCTTGGGAGTACCGACCACCTTTGAGTTAACAATCTACCAACACTATACCACATATATTTACCATTTTAAATTACATTTATCACTCGGCAAACTATAGGTACTGCTTCACTTCTTCTTCAAAATCTAACGGTTTATCATTTGGTGCAAAGCGCTTAACGACCTGTCCATTTTTATCGACTAAAAACTTGGTAAAGTTCCACTTCACTTTTTTGCCGAGAAAACCTTTCGTTTCTTCTGTTAGTAATTTAAACAGCGGATGTGCATCAACGCCATTGACTTTAACAAGCTCATGCATCGGAAAGTTTACGCCATATGTCAATCGACAGGCCGTTGCCGCTTCTTCAGCTGAATCTAATTCTTGTTTAAACTGATTCGATGGAAAACCTAAAACAACAAGACCATCCGCTTGATACTTTTCATACAATTTTTGCAAATCATCAAATTGACCCGTAAAACCACATTTAGATGCCGTATTGACAATTAATAATGTTTTTCCTTTGTACTTATCTAGTCGATACTTTTCACCATTTTCAAGAGCCACTTCAAGATCATAAATACTCATTTTGCATTCCCTCCTAGATTTAAGATCAACGCCTTTTTTAGTCGAGTATCTCTTTAACCCGACCGACAATTTTTCCTTCAAGCATCACTTTAATCCCGTGCGGGTGTCTCGCCGCATTCGTCAATATTCTTAACACAACACCTTCTGTTAACTTCCCAGATCGTTGGTCCTGTTTTTGAACAACACTTACCTTCATGCCTATTTTTATATTCTCTCTTTTTGTTGCATCCATATCTTAGTTCCCCTTATTTAATCATTTCGTTTACCTAGAGTCGATTAGTCTATTATACCAACATACTCTAAATCTTTCTTGAAAAACCCATCGACAAATTGCCGAACAATTGCATTAATTCACCCGTGTGTTAAGATATCTTTTGGCTTAACAGCACGAAGGAGGACATCATGAGTCTTAAAAAATCGAATATTTTAAGCAATAAATTTTTAAAGCCGTTTAGTAAAATCAATTTTACTAGTGAGATTTTAGCAGGTTTAACAGTAGCATTCGCACTCGTTCCTGAATCAATCGCTTTTGCTTTTGTCGCCGGGGTAAGTCCGATGCTGAGTTTGCAAACAGCTGTTGTTATGGGATTGGTCGCAGTACTCTTTACAGGAAGACCAGGAATGATCAGTTCATCCACTGCATCAATCTCTGTCGTTATGGCAGCTTTAGTCGCTTCTCACGGTTTAGATCATTTATTTGCAGCAGTTATTTTAATGGGCGTTATTCAGCTGATCATCGGTATTTTAAAATTAGGAAAATACGCACGAATCATTCCTTATCCAGTCATGCTCGGCTTTTTAAATGGACTGGCAATGCTGATCTTCTTTTCTCAAATTGAGTTATTCAAGGTCAATACAGCAACAGGGAAAGAATGGCTTCAAGGCTTTGACTTAGTTATTATGCTTTTCTTTGTTATCGTTACAATGGTTATTATTCACTTCTTTCCTAAATTAAATAAAAAATACCTTCTAGCCTCGTCGCAATTGTTGTTGTTACGGTCGTTGCAGTCTGCTTAAGTGAGTTTGCAGGTTACCACCTACAAACTGTAGAAGATTTTGCTGGAATGAGCCTAAAAGGTGGCCTTCCTCAATTTTATCTTCCTCAAATCTCACTAAATTGGGAAACTCTCCAGACGATTTTTCCTTATGCATTTATCGCTGGTTTAGTAGGATTAACTGAAGCATCACTTACTTTAAGAGTGATCGATGAAATGACTGATACGAAAGGGGATACCGATAAAGAAATCGTCGCTCAAGGACTTGGTAACTTGGCGAATGGCTTTTTTGGTGGAATGGGCGGTGATGCGATGATCGGACAATCGATCATTAACATTAAATCTGGTGGTCGAACTAGAATTTCCGCATTAGTAGCACCATTAGGGTTACTGACATTTATCTTGTTCGGATCAAGTATTATTGGCGTCATTCCACTAGCAGTTTTAGTTGGGGTAATGTTTATGGTTGTAATCGGAACATTTAAATGGGAAAGTCTCAAATACAGCGGAAAAATTCCTAGAGCAGATATTATTGTCATGATTGCAGTCACCTTAATTACAATTCTCACTGACTTGGCGACAGCAGTTTTTATCGGAGTCATTCTTTCTGCACTCGTATTTGCCTGGGAAAAGGGAACTGAAGCAGCAGCCAAAGAAATTAATAATGCAGATGGATCAAAAACATATAAACTAAATGGTTCAGTCTTCTTCGGATCTGTTTTGAACTTCCAAGATTTATTTACGCCAAATGACGACCCAGATCACGTGATTTTCGATTTCGAAAAAGCAAAAGTAATGGACTATTCTGGTGTCGAAGCGATTAGTGCAATGGTTGATAAATATGAATCATTAGGCAAAAAAGTTACACTCAAACATGTAGGTAGCTACAGTACACATCTCTTTAAAAAGGCGAAAAATATTACTAGTATTCATAAAGATATTATTGAGAAGAGGAAGTCTTAATTATATTGATCATGATTAAAGCCCGAACAAATTGTTCGGGCTTTTGATTTATAAGCTATTTACAGCTCTATTTTCTGAATCACTTTCTGCTGATCGAGATCATATAAAGTAATTTCACCATTTTGATAATAGGCATATGAACGTGACCCGTCTTTCGGTATTGTCGTACTCCCTGGATTAAGAACGATGATCCCATTTTTCTTTTCTAGCACCTTGACATGTGTATGGCCAGAAACAACGACTTGACAACCAAGTGCTTTAGCCTGTTTAATGCGCTCTGCTTCTGTCTCCTCATAACCATGCACGAGATAGAACCGATAGCCATCAAATTCGATCACATGTGATCTTGTCGAAAGATCATGTTCTAACACCATTTCATCCACGTCCGCATCACAATTTCCTCGCACGTAGACGATATCTTGGCGCTCTTTAAGTAGCTCCGCCAACTCTTTAGGGTTGTAATTTTTCGGCAAATCATTACGTGGTCCATGGTAAAGCACATCACCAATATGACAGATTTGTTCTGCATCTGTTAATCCTTCAAGTGCTTCGATCGTATCTTCAAAACCACCATGGGTATCGCTAATAAAACCTAATTTCATTTGTCTCACCTGACTTTCTTTAGTAAAGGTCTACTCAATCACTTCAGTATGGAAACAACGCTTCATATGATCCAACATCACTTCACCATTATCGGTAAATGTAGCAACCCCTCGCTTATGGGTGGCCGTTTTAAACCCTTCAGCATCGGCTCCTGAAATGGTTAAAAAGACACAAATATCTGTCGTCACACCTACTGTATGAACTTTTTCTACTCCTGCTGTCTTTAATCTTTCAGCTAAACCCGTTTGGAAAAAGGCATTATAATTTGTTTTGGGATCATAGATAACATTTTCGTTATCTTTATTTGCTTGGAACCAATCGTTTAATTCCCCGTATAGCTGTTGCCCTTCTGTATCAACAACATTATGCACCGGCCACAATTCAAAGTGAGGATCATCCGGTTGATGTGCATCCATCGACACAACAACGAGATTACCTTCTGCTAAAAATTGTTCCGCCAAATTTTTAATATATGGCACAATTTCTTGCCCCGCCTTACCAACTGTTAATGTCCCATCATCAGCAATAAAATCATTACTCATATCGACGATTAATAGTGCTTCCTTTGTCATTACAACTCAACTCCTATTCTTCCTTTTACTTTATTATGAAACAAAAATTCAGACTTGTCATTAGTAACTATACAGATGATGTCTTTGCTATTGCTTTTTTCCGATATTCAGAGGGACTAACACCAAAATAGTGTCGAAATGCGTAGCTAAAATGCTCTGGTGAAGAGTAACCAATATAATCAGAAATACTTGTCATACTCTCCCTTGTTTCCGTTAATAGTAAAATAGCGACGTTCATTTTTGCTTCTAATGCCTTTTCGAAAAAACTTTTCCCATAAAACTTTTTTATCATTCGTTGCGTTTGTCGTGGACTTAATTTTAGAATATCCGCCAAAGAAGCAAGTGAAAAATAACGACAATCACCTAAAAAATATTGGTCGATAATTAAAGCACGCTCATTTGATGAAACTTTTCCTTGAACGATTAGATCATTTTTCTTCTCATCCATATTAATAAGCTGATGATTATTGCGCACACAACTGATTAATAGACTTTCTAGTAAAGCTTTTATATATTGTCGATACCCTTCCTCTTGTTGTTGGAATTCTTTTGTCAGCTCGTGAAATTTTTCAGCCAATCCTTGTGAATCTTGACAAATAAAACGCTTCATCTCTGTTAACTTACTAATAATAGAATTTCTCTCAACTTCTTGTTCGGGCTCTAACACAAGGTTAAGACAATATTCCTTAAAGGATTCATTAGGGGATGGAAATTGTGCATGCTGAATCTCAGGACCGGAAATAAAAAATGTCCCACCTCCTATTTCATAACGATCATCCTCTAGAAAAACAGTCCCAGTACCTGATTCAATATAATGGAGCTCATAACAATGCTTACCATGTCGATGAAATGGGATTGGTTGAGCGATCGAACCATAACTCATTCGAATGATATGGATATTCCATCCGTCTATTGGGATGATCGTATTTGGGAAAAAATCAAACGAGTTCATCAATAAGCTCCTTCGTATTTATCCTAATATGTCGATTATACGCCATATATTTTTAAATGTGTCTTCTTTGTCTATTATATTATCATCTTTTTTCTTCTATACTAAAATCAATCAAATCTTTTTAGTTAACGGGGAGGAAGGAAAATGACAATTCACGAGGAATATCTACAGAAGATTGACAAAGTCATTGAACAAGGACCTTATAAAGATGATTGGGATTCACTTGCAGGTCGGATGATGCCAACTTGGATGCGTGAAGGAAAGTTGGGTATCTTCATTCATTGGGGACCATATTCAGTCCCTGGCTTTGGCAGTGAGTGGTATTCTCGCAACATGTATATTGAAGGTTCACCTGAGTATGAACATCATATTCAAACATATGGACCACATAAAGATTTTGGTTATAAGGATTTTATTCCTTCATTTAAAGCAGAGCAATTTGACCCGCACGCTTGGGCAGATATTTTTGCGCAATCAGGTGCTCGATATGTTGTACCAGTCGCTGAGCATCATGACGGTTTTCAAATGTACAAAAGCGATATATCCGAATGGAACGCAGCAGAAATGGGACCAAAACGTGATGTATTGGGAGAGCTAAAGAATGCTTTTGAGGAGAAGGGGCTGACATTAGGAGCATCTTCTCACCGAGTAGAGCATTGGTTCTTTATGGGGCATGGGAAAAAGTTTGATAGTGATGTAAAAGAACCATTAGAACGCGGCGATTTTTATTGGCCAGCTATGTCAGAATCAGACCATCACGACTTATTCAGCGAACCTATCCCAACCCAGGAATTTTTAGAAGATTGGCTTGTCCGTTGCTGTGAGATTGTTGATCGTTACCAACCTGAACAATTTTATTTTGACTGGTGGATTCAACATAGCTCAGTCAAACCATATTTGAAAAAGTTTGCAGCCTATTATTATAATCAAGCATTACAATGGGAAAAAGAAGTAACCATTTGCTATAAGCACGATGCCTTTCCATTCGGCACAGCAACAGTTGATATTGAACGAGGTAAATTTGCTGAGGTTCAACCGTTTTTCTGGCAAACAGATACAGCAATTGCTCGTAACTCATGGTGTTGGACAGAAAACAATACCTTCAAATCTCCCGAAAGCCTTGTTCGTGAACTAGTTGATATTGTTAGTAAAAATGGGGTCATGTTATTAAACGTTGGTCCAAAACCTGATGGATCGATATCTGCTGAAGATCAATCTGTTCTAAAAGGCATCGGTGATTGGCTCGCTGTCAATGGTGAGGCAATTTATCAAACGTCAGTTTGGAGACAGGCAAGTGAAGGTCCAGCCGAAATACCTGAGGGACAGTTTACCGATGGAACAGATGTCAATTATACGGCTGAGGATTTCAGCTTTACTTGCCGCGGGAAGCATTTATATGCAATAAATATGAATTGGCCTGAAAATGGTGAAGTGACGATTCGCTCACTTGCTAATCAAGTCGCATCACATTTACCTGTCTTCCACGGGATTATTGAGGATGTTGAAATCATTGGTTATGAAGAGGTAGAATGGTCGCGCGATGAGCAGGGTTTACATGTGAGAAAAACGGGCATTGAAACGAAGATGCCGATCGTAATTAAAATAACCTTGGATTAAGATAATGCACTTTCTGAACAAATAAAGATTCAACAATATAAGTATTAAATAACCCCCATCGAAAATAGATCGGGGTTATTTGATGCTAGCTTTTACAAAATAGCTTAAAGTGATGCAACCTGTTAGAGAATATATTACTGATAAAAATAGGTCAGGAGTAAACTTGAGAACAAAGAATAGAATACAAAATAGCCCTATGATAAAAAATGAAGGGATTTGATTTTTAAAATTGAGCCAACCCACTCTTATGTCCTCCACTTCATTTCGCTTCAATCCACTTGCATAGCCCTCAACAGGTTTATTATGAAAACTAAGCAATATATTCTCTGATCCTATAACAAATAAACAGTAAATAATCACCTGTCCAAAGCGATTAATATCAAACTCATCTCCTTGTAATAAAAGACTACTTATCAAAACTAGTCCTATGATTAACGATACAAAGAAAATGACAAATAAATTTTTACTAATAACATAATCGATAATATTATTTTGCGTTAATTTAAATTGATCATTGTGATAGTACTCCTCGTCAACTGTAATGAAACGAAACATCGATGAACATAAGATCATAAAACCTAAGGCTAACAACCATATCCAGTTAGGCATCTTTATATTTGCTATGGTCAGCATAACGGTTAATCCAACAATTAGAGATAGTAATTCTATTTTGGGCCCTTTTAAAAATATTTTTAAGGTTTCTTTAAAATACATTCCTGGACATCCTTCCAATTAAAACGATTACTCAATATGAAAATCATGGTAGAAGCGCTGTTAAAAAACAAATATTTTATTCTGGGATTCTACAAACCTTGTCATTATTATGTTATTAATTATGCCCTTAAAAATTATTATACGCTTCACAGTCTGCTTGCCAAATCCCCATACTTTCTTTAATCTCATCACATAATACTCTATAACTATCTTGATCAACATGTCCATGCTCGTGCATTGACTTATAAAACTTTTTAATGCTTGCTGCAGTTGATTTAATTGTGCCAGGTGTTGACCACATGCATTTGCGAATGAAAAAGTCACCAAGAAACAGATCAATTTTATAGCCACACCCTTCTTGCATTTCCGAAGGCTCCATTCGTAAAAGATACTCATTAATATAGAAATCTGCATTAAATAAATGATCTTTTATTGTCTTTGGTTTTAAACTCGCTTCTTTTAAATCATTTTCAAATATGCCAAGGTATTTATCATTTGCTTCTCGTTGCTTTTCACATAATTTCTCGTATTCATCGTAATCCATAAAATCAGCTCCAGACTTTTTTAAAGTAATAAACTCAATACGGTCTTTTAATTTTAATTTATAGTCATATTATACAACCAGAATTACCCATTGCAAATACATTCACAAATTTATTTGAAAGAAGATAACAAGACTCCATATCACTTGTTTTATCAGTGATACGAAGTCTTGTTATTAAAGGTTATTTTCGGTGAAAGATTCGATGCTAAAATGTGTTGATTTTCAGGATGAATGAACCTGTAAATCCACTGCCAATACTATAACTTAAAACGATACTTACCTTTGCCTTCACCAACTACATTAACAAGTATGTTTGCCTTTCTCATAGAAGCAATTATTTTGCCCGCATTTGAATAGGAAAAACTAAAGTATTTTGTAATGTCTCTCCTTCCAAATACTAAACTGTCCCCAGCAAATTCACGAAATGTAGTAATCCTATCTATCATGGTATTACTTAATCCAGCTTTTACACATTTACTACGAATTTCTTCAATAGCTACTTTTTCTTCCCCAATAGCCACTTTCTTTTTTTCTCTATTGGAACATTATAATTAAGATTAAAGAGCGTTACCCAAAATGAGTTGTTATCTGAGTAAAAAACAGGCTCTAGATCTGCTTTGTAATTAACTTCTTTATAATAGTCTCCTTTAATCTTTTTAAATCCACTACCTCTTCGTTCCATATAATTCATCCGATTAAATATATCTGCTATAATTGGATTTCTTCTTCTTGATGGAATTCTGTCTGTATCAAGGTTTTGTACAATAGATCCATCGTACATTCCACCTGGCGAATATATTTCAAGACGATTATCGTAAATGTCAATATGCACTTCACTGCCCAAATCCAAATAATCACGATGAATTAGTGCATTTACAATACACTCAAGAACTGCTCGTTCTGGATATTCTGGCATTTCTATTCTTCCGGAGGGTATTTTCCTCCATCTCTTTTTAGAGTTATTTTTTACGAATTCCTCACCACTTTGAAGTAAGTTTATCAGACTACCGCTATACTCCTTGTCGTCCATGGCTTCCATAATACCAGATGCCTTATCAAGCCCATACCATCTTGTACAAAATAATCTAGAATGTCTTATGGGTGAGTCATCTGCTAATAAGGCCCCTGCATTA
Source organism: Amphibacillus indicireducens (assembly GCF_039539605.1). Lineage (NCBI taxonomy): Bacteria > Bacillati > Bacillota > Bacilli > Caryophanales > Bacillaceae > Amphibacillus > Amphibacillus indicireducens. Next base: position 9,778 of record NZ_BAABDL010000004.1, read on the forward strand.
GTTAACATCCCATTTACATCTACCAAACCAAAAGATTCAAAGTCGGATTCTTCTAAATCTTGTCCTGACCTTTTTCTATATACTGAGCGTAATTTTGTGAATGCAGACTGTTCATATTTGTATTGTGAAGAAAGACTATCGAAAGTCTAGTTACTTCCACGAAGCACTAATTGTTTTAGATCTTGATTTCCTGCTGGAATACTTTGATTTCCAACTCTTACATATGCTATCCTGTTTCCATCAGCAATATAGTAATATGGTGTTTCAATTCCCGTTGGAACTCTTATAATAACAAATTCTTTCCCATCCTCTTCATGAATTTCCATAATTATTTGTGGTATTGGGTCTATCTTAGTTTTGATAATTTCGCTTATCTTTTCAGATACTTCTTTTGAATTTGTAATACCTAAGAGGTCTTCATTGTCATTTACACCAAATACTAGTGCACCACCCATACCATTTGCAAATGCACTTACACTTTTCAACCAACTTTTAGGTCTACGAACTTCTAATGTTTCCTTCTTATCATATTCAGTCGTTTCACCAATAAGTTCTGATATTTTCAAAATTTCACCTCACTTTATCCAATACGTTATTTTATTAGATGTCCTCTTTTTAAATAACAAATAAAAGTATGATGTTGGTATTTGTATTCAAAATAATTGTATATCTTGCCAGTCACATTTACAAGTTATTATTAACAAATATTGTATCATTATACTTGTAGAGGTACTAACCATATGATATGGTTAATTCCTATTGAGATTTTGAATTGGTAAAATCTTTAAGTAAATATCTCTTCCAGTTCTTTAGTTTAGTTATATCATGATTCATTGCGTAGATTCCAAATATCAATAAAGACAGCCCCAATCCTGTTCCAAAACCAGCTACAGAATCTGGAATATCTATAAAACGTTTTAAAATTAATAATAAGCTATTAATTAATAAACCCAACAGCAAATACTTGTTCATTTTATTATTCGCCATTTAAAATTACCCCTTTATAATTTTTTATGATAATAAACTTTAAAAAGCACTTTAACTAACGCAACGTAGAGAGTTGCTGCTAGTAATGTGAAAAAAATTGTCTCGTTAAAAAATCCAGCTATAATTGTAGCAATTGCAAATCCAAATATACATATATTAATTCCAATTCCACCAGTTTTTCGCATAATCATAATTGTGCGTTCATCATTTTCCTTAATATATAACTTCTTGAGTTTCTTCTCGCTTTTAAGCGCTTTAAAATTTTTAAATATATTTAAGACTATTAAAATACTAAAACTCATAAGAACACCTCCATAAAAATCGATGATGTCACTTAAGGAATTTGATAATTTACTTTGATTATAAAGTAAAATTAAATAAATCGTAATCACGACAACAAATAATGTTGTTAATAAGAACATTCTATTACGAACTTTTACTCTAAATTCATCCATTCTAAATCTCCTCCACTTCTGAAAAATCAAATATTTCTTCAATAGCCATATTGAAATATCTTGCAATTTTATATGCTAAAACCAAAGATGCTGTATACTTTTCCCTTTCAATAGAAGTGATTGTCTGACGAGTCACACCTACAGCTAATGCAAGCTCTTCTTGAGTGATTTTATGTTTATTTCTTAATTCACGTATTTTTGTCTTCAAACGCTACACTCCCCTTTGTATAGTTAACTTTACATATTAAGTATAGTCTACTTTGCATTCGATGTCAATCTGACTATACATTAATGGGTGAATTTCAATAATAAAATAAAAAACCATTTAAATCACAGGTTGTATTGATTGTAGTAACAGACAATACAACAAGTATCCAGATGGCTAATTTTTATATAATTATAGACCTACAGTTTCCAACTCAGCTTTTAGCAACTTACGCGCCCGATGTAATCGTGTTTTGACCGCTGAAAGGGAAATATTTAATTGATCAGCAATCTCTTGATCTTTTCCACCCGTTAAGATCTTTACTTTTAGCACGGCTTGCACACTCTGTGACAATGTTTCAATTTTTCAACACAGTTTTTAGGACAGCGAAGGATCTGACCAGTTTCTGCACCTTCTTCAACTGATACAGTTTTATATCTTGTATGCTTGCGATAATAATCAATCGCGGTTCGAATCACGATTGTTCGTAGCCAAGCGCGGCATTTCGACTTTTCAATTAGATGACCGTAATTATTGTATGCTTTAATATACGCTTCTTGGACAACATCTTCCGCACTATAATGATTGTTAACGATCCGCTTCGCTACATAATACATTTCATTGTAATGCTCGTGGTAATAGTCAGTAAAGTCCACATTTATGTCTTCGATTGTCTCATGCATCAATGCGCACTCCTATCTTCAGTTATTTAGTTACTCTTAGGTTTATCAATATTTTCAGCACTAGGTAAATAGATCATTGACTTAAACAAATCGCCATCAATATTAATTTCAAACTGACCTTTTTGATTTTCAATTAGACTTTTGGTGATCGATAGCCCTAGCCCACTTCCTTGACTAGACCTTGATTCATCACCGCGTTTAAAACGCTCCATCAGTTCATCTTCAGTGATATTCAACTCATAGTTAGATATATTTTTAAACCTGCATTATTCATAACTTGATTTTTTATAGGTGATTTGCCCATTAAATTGCCAAAAGTGAATGCC
>NZ_BAABDL010000005.1:0-29885 GCF_039539605.1 Amphibacillus indicireducens
ACAGCTACTACTGCCTTCACTGTTCGGGACTTTCACCCTAGAGTCTGCACCCATGCTGGGCACACAACAAAAAGGAACCTCCTCTTTCAATCCTGTCTTTTGATACGTCTGCTTATTTGGAAGTTCTACATATAAATACTCACCATCGTGTTTACACTTCAATTTAGTATTAATCTTTGGGAAGTTTCTCCTTAACTCTCTAGTTTGAATTTTCTCGCCCAAGATGTCTCCTATTTCTTTCAAACTTTTATTCCTTTTATAATAGTCTTTCAATATTTCTTTAACATCTTCAACCTTTAATTCTTCAAAATACTCCCCTACAGAATCAAAATCAAGCATCTGCTCTATTATTTCCCATTCCATACAACCTCTCCTTTAACACTTAAGTTATTTAGTTCGTTCAATGATTTTACTCTGATGATAGTATAGTTTCATGGACACATCTAAGTAAAAACAATAAACTCCAAATGAACTGAAGCATTGAGTCGATACTACTATTAATACCTTGTTTTACTTTATTATCTTCTATACTTTCTATATCGTTTAATGTCGTTTTATTTTCAAGTTAAATACCACTATCTAATTTATCCAAAATTTTCCCAAAATCATATTGTTGCTGTTTTTTCAATAGATTAATCAACTGCTATTGTTGCATTAATTAGAGAAAGTTAAGATCAACAAATAATAGATCTGTTTTACACTTTAAATAAAATACACCCACACAAATGTAAAGCAAAGCGAATAATCATGGTGATTTATAGGTAATATTAGTTTATAAAGTATAAAAGTTTGGAGTCGATATCATGAGTATAATTTTCAGAGAAAACATTGGGAAGGTAATGAATGAAAAAAGAATTAGTCAAGTTTATCTTGAAAGTACTTCAGGTATTTCAAGACAAACTATAAGTAAGTTAGTGCAAACATTCCATTATAGTAACTATGACATTAGACTCAGTACGGCGTTATCTATTGCACTAGCTTTAGATGTCGACTTTTCTAGTCTGTTTTTCCGATTAAACAACACCGAAATTAAACAGTTAAATTCTTTTGTTATAAAAGATTATTTAGAGATTTTCAGAAAAAGGAAAAACACTAAAATCTCTATCTTCTGAACCAGGAGTAAAAGAATCTACAATTAGTGAACTTCTATCTGGAAACACTTCTGATCCTTATCTATCATCACTTCTCCATATATCTAGAGTTATTGACATTAATATTAATGAATTATTCATGGTAGGAGGATCTAGTAATGATATTTGAACCTTATCTGGATGAACATGATATTATAAATCAGATCCATCAGTATAATGAAAATGAATATATCTTAATAAGACTCACCAAAACTATGATTGTTAAAAATAATATTGATGCTAATGGTTTGTTTAGAGATTTACTAAAATCTGCAAATATTGTGGACTACAACGATCTTGATAATGGGTCAAAAAATGGAACTAAACATACCGCTAAGTTATTGTTAAATGACAATATTCAAAATATAACGATGAATTTTTACAAAGTTAACAACAAGAGAAGTGACCCTCGATTTTCAATTTATGGTATTAGACAAATGTATAATGTTAAAAAGGTTAGCATAGGTGATCTACTTTACATCACTGTGGTCAAAGATTCTAATTCAGCACAAATAGTAATTTTAAACACAACTAATAATACGCCAGAAAAACATAGATTAAGAGATATTTTTGGTTTAGGTGCGATAAACGATGCCGCCTTACGATTAATTTCAGATATTATGGATATTGCCAGATCAGGGTTTCATCCTAATTCTAAAGGTAAAGGAAAAGTTGCTCCGAAAGATGTAGGAGATACCTTGGAATACTTATTGGGAATAGAAACGAATAATACTCCAGATGCTGATTTTGAAGGTCTTATCGAAATAAAATCTAAAACTGGAAAAACGTTAGATACACTATTTACTTTAAGACCAAAATTTGAGGGTACTCCTATAGAAAAAATAGAACCCTCTGATCGCAGTCGAGTGTCTGCATTTACTCGATTATATGGATATCCTTCACCTAAACGTGAAGGATATAAGAATCTATATATTACTATTGGAACGAAGTCAGCCAACCAAAATTCACTCGGATTTTACCTAGAGGTAAATATTGAGGAAAGAAAAGTAGAGTTAAGAAGATCGATTAGTAATAAAAAACATGAATTAGTTGCGTTCTGGGACTTTGCTAGCTTAAGAGAAGAATTACATCGTAAACACCCAGCGACATTATGGGTAACGGCAGAACAAAGAGTAAAGAATGACATTGTAGAATTCAGATATTATGAAGCAGAGCTATCACGAGAACCTCAATTTACAACTTTTTTATCTTTAATTGAATCTGGTGGTATCACTTATGATTGGCGTGGTTACACAACTACTTCTGGAAAATTCCAAGGAAAAAACCACGGAAATGCTTGGAGAATTAAAAAGAAATACCGAAGTATTTTGTTTGGAAGTGTAGAAAAAATAAACCTCTCATAAATAGCCAAACAGGGGTCATAGTGCCCCTGTTTGTTTTAAATAATACTTAGATTCAGTTTTCTTTATAGCTTTTATGACTTCACTAGCCACCGCCTTAGCTAATAAAGGTGGTACAGCATTACCAACCTGAGTAAACTGTGGTGTTTCTACAGCCCTTTTATCACCACCAGTAGTACGTTTACCTAGAAATTCAAAGCTATCATCAAATGATTGAAGTCTTGCCATTTCCCTAACAGTTAGAATGCGATTTAAAAAAGGATGAATATAATCATCTGGTAAAGTCACCATAGTCGGAGAAACTTCACACGAATCTAGTCTAGTTCTTATACCTTTCTTTGTGAACAATGCGTCTATCATTGGAGCATCAATATCACCTTTTAAAAAAGCTTCTTGTAAATCTTTAGCGGTAATTTTCTCATTTAACAAATCTTTTATTGAAAACCAAAACTCGATAGTTTGTGAATAATCTAAGCCTATTCTTCTTGAGAGAGCTTTTATTGACTTCTCAAATAACCTTCCTTCATTATTAATCATCGCTATAGTAGATAATTGTTTGTTTGTCGTATAAAGCCAGCGGTCACTAAAGTTAATATTTTCTTCTGAGTTAAATTTGGTAAGTGCTTGTCTAATAACTTTTGCATTGCCCTCACCATTAACATGAAATAAAGATTCAAAAAATAAGTTAGGCGCCTTTTCAAACAAATCTATTCCTTCTTTTTGTATTCTATTTAGAGCCTTTCTTCGATTTTCACCTTCATTATATAATGAAAATCTCTCAATTACTGTTATATCATGATTTGATTTTTCCATATTAGTTATTGACCTTCTTTTAATAGGAACATTGTTTGTTTTACTTGGTGTCCTTCCCATTATTGATGTCTGTGAATAACTTGTTGAATATTTGATATCGGAATACAGATCTCCAAAGGCATCATGTACAGTGATCAAACGATTAGATTTTCTCTTAGGGTATGAAAGTGGATGTACATCATTTCTATAAGCTAAGAAAAATGCTCTATTTCTTTGTTGTGGCACACCAAAATCGGCTGCATTTATTATCTCCATATCTAATACAGTATACCCTAGATGAATCAACTCATTTTTTAATATCTCTGGCACAGAGTGTTGCCCCAAATACTTTTGATTAACCAGACTTGGAAAATTAAATAATTGCATGTCTAGAATACCTGTTACATTTTCCATTACTACATATTTTGGTCGTATACCTTTAATTATTCTTAGATACTCATGAAACAACATATTTCTAGGATCATTCACATCTCTTTTTCCCAATCTACTAAACCCTTGACAAGGAGGTCCACCAAAAATTGCATCAATAGAGCCATATTTGAAAATTTCTCCATACTTTAATGAATTAATTTTTTTGAAAATAAAATCAACTGTTAAGTCCTGAATATCAGCTAACTCAAAATGAGTATCTATTCCTTGTTCAATGCCAAGTTCTTTATGACGATTTGTATAGGTTTCTTGTGCCATTGGACTTTTATCACTTGAAAATACTATATCAAATCCAGATTGAAGTATTCCCTCACTAAATCCTCCTGCACCACAAAATAAATCTATTGCATAAGGCATTGTATCCACCACTTTCTATATACTAAAAATAGTATAACAAATTAAAACACACAAATCCAGACTCTTGATATATTTTTTGTTGAGATTCTTTGCCTATCCATAACTAAAGTCTATTGTAGAGAGATAATAATCAACCAATCATTTACAGAAAAGATCTATAAATCATTATTTAATATAAATAAAATGAAAAACACTCAACCCTCTATGGGTCAAGCGTTTTTTAGTATGGGCTGTACTGGGATCGAACCAGTGACCTCTTCGATGTCAACGAAGCGTTCTCCCGCTGAACTAACAGCCCGTTATAATTAACCAAGGAAATTAAGCTTTAAGTTTACGCTTAAGTCCTATTTAAATTATGGCGTGTTTATAATATAATCGATATAGAGTTTTTCGTCAAGTCTTGAATTATTTTCAGACAATTTGTTGAGACTAACATCTTTAATCAATTCTTTGATATGATGAGAGAACAAACTATTTACAAGCTTAATTGAGTTATGTGATTATCCCCGTGAATTCCACTCTTGATGGACGCGTTCCTATCATTTGATGGCTACCTTCTATCACAGACTCGATTAATTTCTATCTTAGCCATAAATGTTTGATCAATTTAGATAAATCATTTTAGAAAATGAGGAACTTTATATGCAATCTAATCCGCAATCTAGAAAAATACCACTCGATTATACAATTGTTTTTTTGGTTATTTGCCTTGCTATTATTAGTTTAATTGCTATTTATAGCGTATCCGGTCAATATGCCGGTGGTGATTCACTCTATTACACCAAAAGACAACTTATTTTTTACTTTGTAGGTTTTATCGCAATGGCTGTGATCGCTGCGATTGACTTTGAAATACTGGGAAAATGGACGTTACCGCTTTACGTGTTTGGTATGCTTTTGTTAATAGCTGTTGAGTTTATTGGTGTTGAAAGGCTTGGTGCCCAGCGAGCGATCAGTCTCAAAGTCATCAATATTCAACCATCCGAGTTTATGAAATTTTTTCTTGTTCTCCATATCTCAGTTTTATTAGCTCGTCTCGGCAAACAACGCTTAAGCTTTCGAGAGAGCATTGTTGTCACATTAAAAATATTATTTTATACAGCCTTACCGCTCTTGTTAATCTATCGACAGCCTGACTTAGGTACATTACTGATGATTGCCTTTGCGGTCGGAACATTAATTCTCGTATCCAGTATTTCGCTTAAAATGAGTGCACTATTAATCACAATCGGAGTCACCGCCTTAGGGACACTTGTTTATCTTTACTTTAATCATTTTGAATTATTTAGTGAGTATATCCATTCACACCAGCTGTCCAGAATTTATGGTTGGTTAAATCCAGCTGAACATTCACAAGGCTTCGGCTATCAGCTCCAACAAGCCTTACTTGGAATTGGTTCTGGTCAACTGTCCGGCTCTGGCTTTGGCAATGGCTATCAAGTTCAAAGTGGTCGAGTTCCTGAAGCACATACTGACTTCATTTTTGCCGTCGTTGGTGAGGAATTTGGTTTTATTGGGACAAGTATACTAGTGATTTTATTTTTCCTATTAATTTACCGAATAATCACAATTGCGCTCAACGCAAATTCATTGTTTGGTGTCTATATTTGTGTTGGTGTGATCGCATTATTTACCTTTCAAATTTTTCAAAATATCGGGATGACAGTTGGTTTAATGCCGATCACTGGAATTGCACTGCCTTTCATCAGTTATGGGGGAAGCGCACTGCTGACTAATATGATGGCGTTAGGACTTGTCACGAGTGTTCATCTCCGAACAAAAACGTATATGTTTGGCGAGGATGAATCGATGGAATAGGAGTTTTATCATGAAAAAACGGTTAAAAAAATTCGATTATGGATTGATTGCGGTGATTTTAGCATTAACCATATTTGGTGTCATTATGATTTATAGTTCGAGCTACACGCTGTCCACACTGGATTATGATCATGGTCACTATTATTTAGTGCGTCAATTAATCTTTTTAGCTTTAGGATTGGTTGCCTTTGCAGTCGTTTCCTTTATTTCATTGAAAGCGTTAGGGGAACTAAGCCCGATGCTGATCGTCATTTCAATTATTTTGCTGATCCTCGTTTTGGTTCCAGGTATTGGAGTTGTTCGAAATCAGGCACGACGATGGCTCGCCTATCCGTTCGTTTTTCAGCCTTCTGAAATTGTTAAAGTATTTATGATTATTTATTTCGCTCACATCTATGCCAAAAAACAACCTTACATTGATCAATTTAAAAAAGGAGTCTTACCTCCTCTATTTATTTTGGCGATTGTCTTTTTCCTAATTTTAGAGCAACCTGATTTTGGAACGGCGACTCATATTTTAGTTATTTGTGGGTTGATCGTTTTCTTCAGTGGTGTTAAGCTCCGGCATATCTTATTAATCGGATCTGTCGGATTGTCTGGAATCGTTTTTTTCATGTTTTCTCAACCCTATCGTCTTGAGCGAATCACGTCGTTTATGAATACCTTTGATGACCCAAGTGGTGATGGCTATCAATTAATCAACTCTTATATTTCGATTGCTACGAGTGGGTTGACTGGAAATGGGCTTGGCAATAGTGTCCAAAAACTTGGTTACTTGCCTGAAGCACATACCGATTTTATTATGGCTGTTATCGTTGAAGAACTCGGTTTAATTGCCGTTTTATTCGTGATTGGTTCGTATTTATATATTTTATATCGAGGCATTCATATCGCGCAGGAAGTTGATTCACTTTATTTGCGTTTGCTCGCACTTGGAGTCACCTTTCAAATTATTATTCAAGCCGTCTTTAATTTAGGTGCAGTCAGTGGAATGTTACCCATCACGGGGATTCCACTTCCATTCGTTAGTTATGGTGGAACGTCACTCGTGTTCACACTCATATCTGCCGGGATCTTGGTTAATATCTCTGGACGTCGCCCCGATCCAACAATTGGCGGGTGAGTTTTTGACAAAAATAAAACGCTTTTGGTTTGATGTTTCTTTAGAAGGGATTAAATGATCATGAATGTAATTGAAGCGATATCGATCGAGGCTCAACAGGATGCATTTGGGGTTCGTGATCGGGTATTTATTGTTGAACAAGGGGTTGCTCCTGAGATTGAGCATGATCAATATGATCTGGATGCCATTCATTTTGTCGGTTATCTTGATGGACAGGCGATAGCGGCTGCTCGAGTGCGGTTAATTAATGGGGCTGGGAAAATTCAGCGGGTTGCGATTTTGCAAGCATATCGGCAACGAGGTCATGGTAAGCAGCTGATGCTTGCGATTGAATCGATTTTGGCTGATCGGAAAGTTGAGCGGTTTTATTTAAATGCACAAACGCATGCGGTTACTTTTTATCAGGCACTAGGTTATCAGGTATGCTCTGAGCCTTTTTACGAGGCTGGTATTGAACATGTCACGATGGAAAAGTAATTTCCTCGTGGCTTTTTTTATTGTCTTGATCGATTGATTCTAATGTATAATTTTCAAAAAATTTGTCTAAGCTGAATTTAATAAGTTAGTGGAGGGGCAATTCAACGTGTATGAGTATGGCTTAGTATTTATCGAGGTTGTCTTTGGTTTTTTTGCCTTATTTGTAATGGCTAAAGTATTAGGTAAAACTCAGATTCGGCAGTTGACTGCTTTTGACTTTATTTCCGCGTTACTACTTGGGGAGCTAGTTGGTAATGCGCTTTATGATGAACAGATCGGATTAATTCACATGGCTTTTGCGATTGGAACATGGGGTGGGTTAATGTACGGGACAGAGTTCATTACTCAGCGATTTAAAGGTTCACGGGCATTGCTTGAGGGGAAGCCTGCGATTATCATTAACAAAGGCAAGCTCGATCGTGAGGCGATGAAGAAAAATAAGCTTGATATGAATCAATTTCAGCATTTATTGCGTTTGAAAAATGTTTTTTCATTAAAAGATGTGGAATATGCCATTTTAGAAAATGATGGGACTGTTTCTGTGTTAGAAAAAACACGTGCTCAGGCGCCAACTCGTAAAGATTTAAAGCTTCAAGATGAAAAAGTTTATTTACCGATTACGTTGATTAATGATGGCGAAGTGATTAAAGACAATTTAGCTGAAATCAATCGTGATGAAGCATGGTTAAAGGAACAGATAAAGCAACATAATGTTAAATCAATTAAAGAAATTTTTTATGCAGAATATCAAGAAGAAGAGCCGCTTCACATACAACTTATGTGAATGTCGGCTCTTTTTTAAATAGAATAATTGATTTGACGGCCAATTCCAGTTAGTTCCGAAATAATTTGATCGGCTCGTTTTGAAATCACTGCTTGGTTTTGGTGATCTTTTCTTGGCTGTTGATATTGATTTTGATTGTAGTGATTATTTAACAGCTCATTATTTGTTGCTCGATAATAACCGATTTCAATTTTTTTCGGAACAACACGATCGATTGGGATCGGGTCAGTCGGGATTTGGGTCACGCGTTCTTGATAGTGTTGTGCTTGATAATTGTTGATTGGTAAAATATAGCCCATCAGCATCCCTCCTCATTATTCTATACCCTTTTTTTATTGCTCTTATTCATTCAGGTAAATGTTGTCATTCATCATTATAGCCATGAAAATGGTGGTCGGCGATTTGGTTGTCGTTCTGATTCTGGTTCTTCAGTCGTTTCTGCTTTTTCTTCTTCGTCTGTGTTCTCTTCTGAATCCAGTTCTGGCTGTGGTTGTTCAACCCTAGCTGGTCTCGGACCAAATAAAGGATGGACTGGTCGTGCTTCACGAACAACGGGCTCGAAATAAACATTTTCAGCTTGAATAATTAAATCATCTACCTTAATGATTTTCTTTTGATCTGCCATTTAGCTGTCACTCCTTATCTATAGAATGAAGTCGCTATTAGTCTATGCCCACTCACATAGTTTGTGCCTTTTTTTCACGACTAACGTGGTTGCCCACACTTAGCAAACAAATTTACATAAGTTATAAGTGAAAGCAGATCTCTAATAGAAAGGGGAAATTTAACGATGGCATGTGGAGGAAGTATTAAATCAGGGCACTGTGTGGCAGATGTTTTAAGAGAAATTGTCGCGGCACAAAATAATGTCGTTGGCGATTGTTGTGATTCGAGCTGTGAGCAATCGATTGCGAATTTATTAGGTGAAACACCCGTCCCAACAAACTTAGACACTGTTCCTGTGCTTTTATACTGTAAAGATTGTGAGCCGTTTAAAGGATATGGTGCACCATACGATGCAATTGCTGATGTAGTTGGTAGCTTCTATTTCAGAGTTAAAAGTATTGACGAAAGAAACTGTGCCGTTCTTGAATTATTGAGAACTGAAGCAGATCCAGCTGATGATCCTGCTCCTGCTACTCCAGTTACTCAATTTACTGGTGATCTAACAGCAACAGGAATTTGTATGACTGTTGACGTGGATTGTTTCTGTCATGTGACTTGTTTACCTGCAATTAGTGCTCTTTAGTTTTACCGAAGAGGTTCCTTGTATGGAACCTCTCTTTTTTTATTTGTCCAATCGTTACGTTTGTACTTGAAATTCTGAATTTGCGCTAGCAGCTTTTTTTCAGTCCATTTAAAACCCAATCAAGCGAATTTCACTTATATCTGCAATTTTGAATAAGTGACGCTTGCGCGTATGTCTGTCCTCAAATACAAATTGATCCGCTTCTCTTGCTAAAACGTGACCACGATAATAAGCTTGATTAACTGTAAATTTACAATAAAGTTTAGGAACATGTGCCGGACGTGTCAGTAAGTAATTCAGCTTTTGATCAGTTGTCATTTCAGTAAAAACTTGTGATTGATTTCCATTCATTTGAGCTTTTTTTGGCTGAGACTGATTTTGGCTATTTATCTTATCCGCTTCAGTTGGTGAATGATATTCGGCTTGCATCGGCGCATGTGGCATAGCTAATTCCGGTTGATCGATTAAAAATAGTGGTTTTAGAGTCATTCAACAGCCCTCCTCTCTTCAATTACTATATGAAAGAGGGCGGAAAATGTGTGATTGCCCAACAAAAAAACGAGCATATCTGCTCGTTTTCTTAATTTATGCTAATCCTAGAATGCTGTAGCCACCATCGACATGAATAATTTCACCTGTTACACCTTGTGATAAATCACTTAATAAATAATATGCCGAGGAACCGACTTCTTCCTGTGTCACAGTACGACGCAACGGTGCTTTCTTTTCAATTTCGTTTAAGATTGAATTAAAGTCGCCAACACCTTTTGCTGACAACGTTCGAATTGGACCAGCCGAAATCGCATTAACTCGAATGTTATCTTTACCTAAATCATTTGCCAAATATTTCATACTTGCATCAAGACTGGCTTTGGCGACACCCATAATGTTGTAGTTTTGGACAACACGTTCGCCACCTAAGTATGTTAATGTTAAAATACTACCACCTTCAGTCATCAATGGCTTCGCCGCTCGTGTTACTCCGACTAAAGAATATGCACTAATATTGTGCGCCAGTAAAAATCCATCACGAGATGTGTCAACAAATTCACCTTTTAAGTCATCTCGTTCAGCAAAAGCAATACAATGTGCCACACCATGAATCGTGCCGACTTCTGCTTCAATTTTTGCAAAAGCATCTTTAATCGATTGATCACTTGACACATCACATTCGTAGAACAATGATGACTGGCCTTTCAACGTCTCAGCTAATTGCTTAACTGGTTTTTCAAATCGCTCGCTGACATAGGTAAAAATTAACCGCGCACCGACCTTATCTAATGCCTGAGCAATCCCCCACGCTAAACTCCTCTTATTCGCTACACCCATAATAACAAACGTTTTATCTGATAAAGAAAAATTCATCTCATAAACCTCCATGGAATTATAACTTGTTATTAGTACCTGATACTATATTAACGGAAACTTATAAAAAAAACAACTCGTTTAACTCAGCAATAAAAAAATGACAGTATCCCACTTCAGAACACTGCCATTAATTTTATAGCTCAAATTTTTCAGACTAAATAGCATGTAAACAATGATGTCGCTAGGCAAACAAGTTGTTCATTGTCCATATTGACTTTACTTGTATACACGGAGAGTTTAATCGCACATCCTTAGTTAGAGCATTTATTCGTTCCGAAAAGCAACGGATTCGCTTTTCTTAGTGATGACTTCCGACGCACAGGAAGTGGGTCAGTTAGACGTTACCACAAATGTTTTCAATGGTTCGAGTGATCGCTTTCCCAGTACGAAGACGTGGAGAACTTATTCTAACATTCCCAAAAATATTAAAAGTGGATCTTCAACTCACCATAGAAATAAAGGTCAATTTCATAATACAGAAATCTAAAAAAACACGAATATTTACAGATAAAGTGACCGTGCCACGTATAATTAAGAAAGCCGAATCAAGTGATTGGAACGGCGGGTGGCGACTCCAGCGGGAAAAGATCGAGTCCGAAAATCCTTATTGCAACACGATAGTGGAGCAATAAAAGTTGAGGCCGATCCCGCGGAAAGCGCCCACCCAGAGTGGAAATCACAGCACTAGCACCAACAAAATGATTCGTGTTTTATCCTCAATTAAGTAAAGTCACATAATGAGAAGCAATGCCACCATTAATCAATTTAAGTATGCTAAAATATAACTGTGAAGTTGAGTTATAATAAAAATCGCATAAACATCGTTGCCATCCCAAAATAAATCGTAATCGAAATAATATCATTAATCGTTGTAATAAACGGGCCAGACGCCACCGCTGGATCAATATTGAGCCGATCCATTAACATCGGCACAACCGCACCAGAAATCGTCGCAACAAACAACGTAATCATAATTGATAACCCAACAAGAAACCCTAAGAAAAACGTCCCTTGCCAAATAAAAATAATTAACCAAATCGCTAAACCACACGTAACTCCCGTAATGATACCCGTTACTGACTCACGCATAATCGTTTTTAAAATCCCACGCTTTTGCAACTCACCCGTTGTAATCCCACGAACAGCAACAGCAAGCGACTGTGTCCCCGTATTACCAGCCATTCCTGCAATTAACGGAATGAAAATCGCTAATAATGCAACTTGTTCTAACGTTTCTTCAAACCGAGCAATAATACTTGCCGTAAATAGCCCTAAAAAAAGCAAGATAATCAACCATGGAAGCCGTTTTCCAGCTGCAGCAACCGGATTTTGATCAACTGAATCGACATCAACACCAGCAAGTTTTGAATAGTCATCACTTGCTTCCTCTTCCATAACGTCCATAATATCATCAACCGTTATAATCCCTAATAAATGATTTTGAAAATCGACAACCGGCAATGCTAAGAAGTCATAATCACGCATCATTCGAGCAATATCCTCTTGATCATCACCAACTGAAACGGAGACGATCTGACGATTAACAACATCCTCAATCGTCAAAGCACCTTCGGCAATAATTAAATCTCTTAACGAAATCACACCGACCAATTGGCGATCATGATTAACGACGTAAATATAATAAATCGTCTCAGCATCTGGCGCAACTTTTCTCAAATGACGCATTGCTTCTTTCACGGTCATATCAATCGAGACAACGACAAATTCTGTCGTCATAATACTACCAGCTGTTTTTTCTTCATAATGAAGTAATGCTTTGATCTCGTCAGCCTCATCTTCAGGCATAATCGTTAAATAACTCGCAACTTTATTTTTATCAAGATCATTTAAAATATCAACTGCATCATCCGTTGCCATCTTAGCCAAAATTCCAGCTGCGTAAGTTGGATTCATCTCAACGATAAATTCACCCTGAAGTTCTCTTTCAACATGCTCCATCACTTCAGCCATTTCTTCAGGCGACAAATAGGAATAAATTAAATATCTAACGTCCTTAGTCTGCGCCTCAAAAAACTCTGATTGATCGTAAGGGTGAATCTTTAAAAATTCCGCCCTAAACTGATTAATATCTTCATTTAAAAGTGCCGCTTCAATTGCGTCATTGATGATCTCGCGTGCATTAATCGTCACATCACTCATTAGCAATCCCTCCTACTTCATTTAAATCCCTTGATTCAATGCATCCTTACCCATTGATACCCATAATCAACAAAATGTACACTTTCTTTGTATTGAAAAACAATCACATGCTAAACTTAACTATAACATGATGATTGGAGGTTTTAAAAATGAAATTTGACATTATTGGCGATGTTCACGGTTGCATCGATGAATGTCTCGCTTTAATAAAAAAGTTAGGTTATCAACATAACGGTCAAAACTATTATCACCCAGAACAACGAAAATTAGTTTTTTTAGGTGACATCGTCGACCGCGGACCACACTCGCTAAAAATGATTGAACTTGTTTATCAACTTGTCTTAACAGATAAAATTGCTTATTACACACCAGGAAATCATTGCAACAAACTATATCGTTATTTCCTAGGAAATAATGTTCAAGTCCAACATGGTATTGAAACAACAGTTGCTGAATATTCAGCTCTTCCGAACCGAAAACAAAAGCAGATTCGGCAAAAATTTATCACACTTTATCAGCAAGCCGAACTTTATTTGCGCCTGCCCAATGTAAAAGCAGTCGTCGCCCACGCCGGAATTCGTGCAGACTACATTGGACGCTATGATAAAAAAGTTCAATCATTTGTTTTATATGGTGACGTAACTGGTGCAAAACACCCTGACGGTCGACCGATTCGACGCGATTGGGCAAAGCAGTACAACGGTTCCGATTGGATCGTGTATGGTCACACACCAGTCTTAGAGGCTCGACAATTAAATCAAACAATCAATATCGATCTTGGCTGTGTTTATGGCAATAAATTAGCTGCATTTCAATTGCCTGAAGAAACACTCGTCACAGTAGATTCACAACAACCTTTTCAAGCTGAAAAATTTCATCAATATGAGTCTTAACTCAATTGTTGTTCAAATTTTGTTAACTGATCGTCAGGCCAAGTCGATTCAAACTGTAAAGCTTCACTCGTGATTGGATGAGTGAAAGCTAAATACGTACAGTGCAGTGCTTGACGATCAAAAACCTGATCAGCTGGGCCACCATATAGCAGATCCCCGATTAACGGATGTCCTAAATGGGCAAAATGAACCCTTATTTGATGCGTTCGCCCCGTTTCCAATTGAATATTGACCAAACTGCTATGCTTAAAATTTTTAATGACCTGATAATGCGTAATCGCGTGTTTGCCATCTTCTCGAACCATTCGCTCAATAATGGACCCTGGTTTTCTACCAATTGCGGCATTAATCGTTCCTTCATCTACTGCTAAGCTTCCTTGAACAAGTGCTTGATAGTGGCGCTCAATCGGTTTTTGATGGAATAAACTATGACAATAATCTTGCTTCGCGACTAACATTAAACCAGACGTATCACGATCTAAGCGGGTCACAATATGAACCGTATAGTTAAGTTTGTGCTGATCATAATAATGAATTAAGCCATTTGCAATTGTCGGTGATTGATCAGACATTGACGGAATGACAGCGATTTTTGCAGGCTTATTTATAATTAAAATAAAATCATCTTCATAAACAATTTCTAACGGCATCTCGATCGGCGTTAAACTCGGCGAACGCACTTCTGGTGGAAAAATAACTTTAACTTGATCCCCTTGAGTCAATATTTTCCTTACCGTCACTTGCTCTTGATTGACCAAAATTTGCCCACCATCAAATTTTAAAATTTTAACCATTCCACGTGATATACCAATTTTATTTCTCAAAAAATCACGGAGAATCATTTGATCCTCCGCTTCAGTCACTTGCCAGTTTAACAAATCGCTCGACACCTTTCTCAAATTCAATTAATACTCATCAGAAATAAATGACTCACGGACACGTTGCCAAAATGGAAACGACCTAAATCGCGCAAATCGAATCCGTTCTTTTGCGACCGTATACTCTAACGAAACAACATTATCAACACTTTTAGTCATGTGATCAATCGTGATGACAAAATTTTGATCACGATTAAGTGGAACAAATTGACACTTGTGATGACTTGGTAAAATAAGTGGTGAACCGATCGTCCGGAAAACACGATTATTAATCGAGGACATCTCTGTTACTTGCATTGTCGATAATGATGGGTGGACAATCGCACCACCAAGTGCTTTATTATATGCCGTGCTCCCTGACGGTGTAGACACACATAAACCATCACCCCGGAAACGTTCAAAATGTTGTCCATTTATGTTCACATCAACGACGAGTGAACCGTCAATTTTTTTAATCGTCGCTTCATTTAATGCCAAATACTTCTTCGGTTCCGATTCACCTTCGATCGTTAAACTCATCGAAAGCAATGGATATTCCTTGATTTCAAATTGGTTTTTCGAGATGGCAATCACTAATTTTTCAATCTCATCAGGCAACCAATCCGCATAAAATCCTAAATGACCTGTATGCAAACCAATGAAGGCTGTTTTTTCCAGTCGATGGAAGTAGTCATGAACCGAATAAAGAAATGTTCCATCACCACCAACAGAAATGACTAAATCCGGCTCTTCCTTGCTAATTTCTAAATCAAAATCCAATAAGTATTGTTCAACCATCGTCTTAATCATATTTGATTTATGATCACCTTTGGATGCAACAAAGAATTTCATCAATTTAATGGCCACCTTTTCTTAATTTACTTTTTCTTATGAAAAATCCATTGTGCTTCTTGTACTTCTTCTCTTATTTTAGCCATTTCTTCATCTAATTGAAAGGCTGCTTCAGCTGCACGTTGTAATCGCATCTGAATTTGTTCAGGTATTTCACCACTATATTTATAATTAAGTGAGTGCTCATTAATCGCCCAAAAGTTCATCGCTAATGTTCTAATTTGAATTTCAACAATAACAAATTTCTCACCGTGGATTGTCGCCACAGGATAACGAATAATTAGATGGAAAGACCGATAACCACTCGACTTCTTTTCTTTTAAGTAATCTTTTTCTTCAATAACTTCAAAATCATGTCGCGCATATAATAATTTAACGATCGTGTAAATATCATCAACAAACTGACAGACGATCCGAATGCCTCCGATATCTTGAAGTTGTTCATCTATTTGATTAAGTGAGATGCCTTTACGAGCTGCTTTTGATAAAATACTCGCAATTGGTTTAACTCGTCCTGTCACGAGCTCTATTGGTGAGTATTGCTTCTCGATCTCATACTGTTTTCGCATGCCACGAAGTTTAACTTTTAATTCATCTACAGCTTGATGATATGGTACTAAAAATGTTGTCCAATCGATCTGTTCTTCCATTAATACACCACCCTTAAATTTATTGTATCATAGAGAATGATTTTTTCGAGAGCATTTCTCGACTTTTAACAAGCTAATCCTCTATACTATGGTTAAACGATTTTAATGAACTTTCGCAGATAAAAATAAGCAAATAACCCTTGATGTAGTAAGTAAGACGCATTGTTTATTGTCCATATTGACTTTTACTTATACACATGGAAAATTTAATCGCAGATCCTAATTTTGAGCATTTATTCGTTCCGAAAAGCAACTGGTTCGCTTTTCGCGGGGATGGCTTCAGCTAACTTTTGTAGCAAAAACCGCTACAAAAGTGGATCTTCAGCTCATCCTATTCCCGCAGAAGTCTCACCAGTTGCTTATCTCCACTCTGACTGGCTCTCCATACTTTTAAAATAAGTTCATCTTGTCAGAAAATAAAAAGAAAGTGGACTGGATAGATTTTGATAGGACACAAACTACAATCAAAACACGAATCTTTACGAATAAGTTATTAGAACCATACGTAAGTACGAAAGCAAGACTAAGTGATTGGAACGGCAGGCGGCGACTCCAGCGGGAAAAGATCGAGTCCGAAAATCCTTATTGCGACACGGTAGTGGAGCAATAAGGAATGTTAGACTAAAACCACCACGTCCTGTGGCAGATCTTTTGGTGGGACGAGTAACCGCAGTCCCAACGTCTAACTGACCCACATCCTGTGCGCCCGAGGCCGATCCCGCGGAAAGCGTCCGCCTAGAGTGTAAATCACGGGCATAGCACCAACAAAATTATTCGTGTTTTTTCCTCAATTAAGTCATTAAGTCAAGTACTATACTTAAAAGCAATGCCAACCTTAATCAATCTAAGTATAGACTGAAGATTTAGCTGCGAAAGTTGAGTATTTTAGTAAAAAGACCAGTTTTTATTATCGCAAAGGAGCGAACTAAATTGCAACAAGAAATAGAATTTGAAGCAAAAAATCTTTTATCAGAACAGGAATATCAATTACTAGTTGCTCATTTCAAAAGTAATCAACCAAAAACGCAAATTAATTATTACTTTGAAACAGAAGATTTCTTCTTAAAAAGTAAAGGAGCAGCTTTGCGAATCCGTGAGTTAAACAATCAATCGGTTTTAACACTCAAGCAACCAATGGAAGACGGTTTACTCGAAACACATGTCAAACTATCAGAAGAGACAAAAAAGCAGTGGTTGAATGGAAACCCAGTTGTTATACCACAGTTTAAAGAACACTTAAATGAACTTGGATTAGACCTTGAAAAGTTGAAATATTGGGGAAAACTAACTACTGACCGAATTGAAATTAAAGAGCAGCAAACAACAATTGTTTTGGACAAAAGCTATTATAATAACAGAGTTGATTATGAGCTCGAAATTGAGGCGAACTCGCTAGACACCGCGAATCATCAGCTTAATCAACTCTTAAAAGCTCATGGAATTGAAAGAAAACACACAGCCAACAAAATTGTTCGATTCTTCCAAACACTCAATTAATAACAGGTGTTTATTTCCTTTTAAGCGTATCAGTTGCTCAATCATGACTGTCCTTGGTACAATGTAATTAACGTTAAAAAAGAACTGTATGTATGACAGTTCTTGATCAGAAAGGAGAATCGATTTGAGCTTTAAACAAACTGAACCTTATATTGAATTAAATACGCGTACTAAAAAGGTCCAGTGTAGCTACTTTGATCTTCTAAAAAAACCAATTGAAATTTATTTGTTTATTGATCCGATTTGTCCGACATCATGGACAATCAATCCATATATAAAAAAGTTACAGCTTGAGTATGGACGATTTTTTACGATCCGACCAATTTTATGTAGTAAAATGCTTCGAGTCAATCAGCGGATTGTCGAGGATCCAATTCTAATTGAAGAAGTCATTACGCGAATGAATCGTCACCCTGAAAAATGTTTCGATCCAAAAGAGTATCATAAAAATCCAATTAAGTACCCAGCGGATATTTTCTTTGCAATTAAAGCCGCTGAACTTCAGGGAATTAATGCCGGCAGACGTTACTTGCAAAAAATCCAAGAATACCTGCTGTTAAATCAGGATGATATCTCTGTTGATGAAGTACTGATCGATATTGCTAAAGAAGTCAAACTTGATGTTGAGGAATTCAAACGAGACCTCCATTCGAATAGTGCAAAAAAAGCATTGCGATGTGATTTAAAAGTATCTCGAGAAATGGAAATTGATCAAGCACCTTCAATCGTCTTTTTTAGTGAATCAGAGGAAGATGAAGGACTAAAAATAGCTGGTTCTTATAGCTACGATATCTATGTGAGAGTGCTATCAACCTTGCTACAGACAGCAGTTAAGCCATTCGACAAGCCTGATCTAGAAGATTTCATGTCATACTATCATTTCTCCAGTTCTGAAGAAATTGCTATTATCTATGATTTACCTGTAAAAAAAGCAGAGCAAGAAATGAAAAAACTCCAATTAAAACAAATTGTTAAAAAAGTTTGTATTAGCGGACAATCATACTGGCACTACTTGAAGCAATAACAATCATAAAACTTATTCAAATTAATCAATGATGTTCGTAAACCATTCCAGTTTATGAACATCATTTTTTCATTGGTAAAAACATAACTTAATAATAAAGTGCGTTAAAAATGATCAAAGAAGGTGTTATTATGAACCAGTTGATTCGATTCATTTTCGTTTTGATCTTGTTTTTAGTTGCTGTTATTTTGAACCTATTCGGCCTCATGCGGATCGCACCGATCTTACTTACCTTACCACTTTTATTTATTTCTATTTATCTTCTACTCAACTTTTTCTTGCACAGAAATACATTTAGAGGATTTAAATAACTCGATTCAACTAGATATTCTTTTGGTTATTGGCTATAGTAAAGGTAGGGATATTTTTCGACACACGAAATAGTTTTGTTCTTATCCAAAAATAATCTAAAACTGTTTGATTTTGGTGTCGGAATTGGACCTTTTCTATTAGGATTTATCCTGCCATTAATCGGTTTTAGAAATTTATACTTAACAATGTCAATAATCGTCATATTCAGCATCGGACTTTATTACCTTGTTCACGGAAAACAAGCAAAACGATCGTAACGAAAATTGACTTGCGTGCGATATTTATGATTTACGTGCGAACGCACAGTCAATGCGAGCGATATTTCCCTTTTACGTGCGAACGCACGCAAAACCTGAAAACTCAGCAATCATTAAAAAACGCGGAGAGCCTTCTGGACTCCCGCGTTTTTCTTATCTTAATTTAACTCTTCATAAAGTGTTTCCATTTCATTCAACTTCTCTTCAAAAATATCAAGTGCCTGTAAAATTGGTGTTTTCTCAGTCATATCAACGCCTGCTTGCTTTAATACTTCAATTGGATAGTCACTGCTTCCAGCTTTTAAGAAGCCGAAGTAACGATCGATTGCTGGCTGACCTTCTTTTAAGATTTTCACTGACAACGCTTGAGCCGCTGAGTAACCTGTTGCATACTGATAGACATAATAATTGTAATAGAAATGTGGAATCCGTGCCCACTCTAAACCAATTTCGTCATCATGGACAACATCCTCACCGTAATATTTCTTGTTTAATTCATAATAATGCTTTGTTAACGTATCAGGCGTCAGTGCTTCACCATCTTGTTCAAGCTTATGGATTAAGTGCTCGAATTCAGCAAACATTGTTTGACGGAATACCGTTCCTCTAAATCCTTCTAAGAAGTTATTCAATAAATAAAGCTTCTCTTTCGGATCTTCTGTGCGTTCAACTAAATATTCATTTAATAATGACTCGTTTAATGTAGAAGCCACTTCAGCAACAAAAATTGAATAATTACCATAGCGGTAAGGTTGATTTTCACGTGTATAATAACTATGCAATGAATGACCAAATTCATGCGCCAAAGTAAACACGTTGTTTAAATTATCCTGCCAGTTCATCAAGATGTACGGATTTGTTCCGTACACACCCGAAGAATAAGCGCCACTTCGCTTGCCTTTATTCTCTTCGACGTCTACCCAGCGGTTATCAAATCCTTCTTGCAAACGTTCAATATACTCTTCGCCAAGTGGAGCAAGTCCATCGATCAATAATTGCTGTGCTTCTTCATAACTATAGTTAAAATCAATATCCTTAACAAGAGGTGTATACATATCGTACATATTCATCTCATCAAGGCCAAGAATTTTTTTACGTAACTTAACGTAGCGATGCAATAGATCCATGCGATCATTTACCGCCTCAACTAAATTATCGTAAACGGCTTCTGGAATATTGTTACGATCAAGTGCTGCAGCACGAGCAGATGGATATTTACGCACTTTTGCCATCGCATTATCTTTTTTCACATTACCAGATAGTGTCGAGGCGAACGTGTTAATAAACTGATCATACGTTTGATACATCGATTGAAAAGCTTCACGACGAACCGAACGCTTACTTGACTCCATAAAGTTAATATAGCGACCATGCGTCAGCTCAACATCATGACCATTCTCATCTTTAATTGTTGGGAATGTTAAATCAGCATTATTTAGTGAACCAAATGTTTGTGACGAACTATCAATCACTTCACTCAATTGAGCAATTAATGCCTCTTCCTTTTCAGACAGAACATGCTCGGCTTGACGGGCAATATCCGTTAAAACTTTATCATATAGCTTTAATTCTGGCTTTTCCTCAGTAAAATGCTTAATTTTATCAGCATCAATCGCTAAAATTTCAGGAACAATAAAACTCATCTCGCTCGCCGCTTGCGTATACAATGTCATCGCCTTCGCATTTAAGCCTTGATAAAACGAATTCGTTGTATCTTGGTCGTAACGCATATGAGCATATGTATAGAGCTTACCAATTCGCTCTGATACCGCATCCTCTAATGTTAGCAACTGATAGAGTTGCTCAGCAGAATCTGCTAACGTTCCTTTAAAAGCAGCAAACTTCTCCAGTTCAGCTGAAACAGCTTTTCGCTCTTCCTCCCAAGCATCATCCGTAGCAAAAATATCCTCTAATCGCCACGTTCTTTCTTCAGCAATTTCTTCCCTTGTTTGTAATTTACTCGCTTCTTTTGTCAAAATTTATTCCTCCTTTATTTTTAAGAATCTTGCCCATCAATTTTTGAAACTTCCTTGAGCAAAAATTCAAACTTCTTTATTTATTTCTCTAGTTATTATACCGCAAAAAGCAATTTTTTATCGGTAAAAGCACTTTTGTGCTAACATCCGCTGAATACTAACATCTTTAGCTAATGCTTCATCAATTGTTTGATACTGACCAATTGATCCCCTTACTTGATAGGTTTCACCTACTTTGATAATTTTTCCTACTTGTAAAAAGTAAGACAAATAAGCTTCGACAGGATCATTTTTTTGACTGAGTATTGGAAAATTGATGAGTGTTTGTTTTCGAAATCGTTGCATATAGCCGTTCAATTGCTTGGATGAAAACTGTGGGAAGTGATTAAGAAAATCATAACATAAGTAGGTCTGCCAAGTCCAAACTGAGACTTTCATCGTCCACTGTCCATTGACAGGTAAACCGATCCAGCTAGACATAAGCGATGGAAACAGTTGATTTAAATAAAGCCATTCTCTAAATTGTTTTTCAGTCTGATTCATTTTATGGGGAAGTTTTAATCTGAAGCGTTTCTTTTCTGAAAGCCACTCGGGGGTAAAAATAGACAGTTGTTCTGTTTTAAAAAATTGTTCGAAACGGATTGAAGCTAATCGCTTAAATTTTAGTTGTCCAACTGAGCGACTTTTTCCACTCAAACAGATGAGATCATAGCGTGCAAATTGTTTCGAGTCTGGACAGTAAAAATACAATTTTGGATAGATGTCATTGTTGAATTGATGTAGAAAGCTTTGTTCTGTTGGCGTTAAATATAAACCTTGTTTACTGAGGCGGCGCATCCGATTCCCACCCAAAATCCACAGTGGTGTGATCCCAATCGATTGATAGCCCCGAGTCCGAGCCAATATTTCTTTCAGTGGAATCGTGGCACATTGATACTCAATCGCTAGCCTCTTCTGGGCAAACTGCACGATTAAATCAGCACGTTGCTTGATCTCCGGTATATAGTGCTCTAACTGAACCGAAAACCCTTGATTAGTTAACCACGTAAATAAATCTAACTTACCTCTCTCATGATACACACCCTCTCCACTCGCTCGATTCGGACAATTTTGTAACGATTTATGGGCAAAGTGAGCGATCATTTGCGTACCCGCCTTCATGATTAATTTAGTTTTACAAACTGGACAGTAAAAAGGAGTTTTAGCTTGTTTGAGTTGAATGATTTGTGATCGTGGGAGAAGTGCGAGAGTTACGTATTTGCCTTGATTTGAAACCGCTTGAAGCATAGTCACCATCCTTTTTTTCGTGATAGACCACTATTCGACATCATTAGACTCTTTTCCTGCTTGTTTTGCAAAATAAAAACACCTAACGGACAAAAGAGCAGTCGATTAAGTGTTTCAATGAATTATTGAAAAAATTGCTTTGTTTGTTCTAATGCTTGTTCAGAAAAAATAGTTTTTCCATATTCTAAAATGACTGGAATGGTGACCTTTTTCTTAGTTCCATATTCATAGATAATACTTAGAAGATTATCTTGAACATATTCATCTAAAATGTTGTCGTCAAATTTCACAATTAAAATGTAAAGATTTTTGTAGTGATACAATTCACTTTCAATGCCGTCTTCTAGATCGATTCGATGACTTAACTGAATCATGTCCTCAAAGTCACTAAAAGCGATCGTATGATGAACTAAGCGTGGATATGTCTGACCTTCCGCTTTTCGACCAGAATCTCTGGTTGCTTTGGCTAATTGAATATCAAGTAAATTCTCTAGCTTATCGTTCAAACTTTCTTCAACTTTAGAAGTGTCATCCCCTAATTCTAAATTCTGACCATCCTTAGAAAGTTGGGCTTTTGTTACCGTGATCTCTAACCCTTTTTCCATCGCCTGAACTTGAATCCATAGTGGGCCTTCAATATCAAAAGATTCTTGATCGCCAGCCTCATCCATCACCTGCCAAAAGAGTTGTTCACTCCGCTCGCGATTATACCAGATTTCTTCACGGTTAAAACCACGATCCTCAATATCCAGATAAGACATATAAAATTTTATTGTGTTTTCATTAATTCTTTCTATTTCCATTCAGCTTCTCCCCTTTCAACAAAAGGTCCATCGCCATTCACTTTATTTATATCTTACTCTACCCTATTTGAACATGTGCTAAGCATTTAAAAATAATTATTATCAATTACCTATTCTAACGTATTTACCTGAAGATGTCATCCTTTTTGATAAATGATTGACAACGAAAAAACACAACCTAATTATCGGGCTGTGTTTTATTTTAAGTATAAAAGTTAATTAACCATTCTTTGTGCTTCAAGCAACTGTAAATTTCTCACCTTGCGTGGCAAAAACCTTCTAATTTCATCTTCATTATAGCCAACTTGTAGTCTTTTCTCATCAAGAATAATTGGGCGACGTAAAATCCCTGGATTCTCTTGAATTGTATCAATCAAATCCTTTAATGACATTTGCTCAATATCAACCTCTAATTTTTGGAACGCCTTAGATCGTGTTGAAATAATTTCATCTGTTCCATCTTCAGTCATCCGTAAAATTTCCTTAATCTCATCAATCGTCAACGCATCGGAGAATATGTTTCTTTCTTGATATGGTATGTTGTGTTCTTCTAACCATGCTTTCGCTTTCCGACAAGAAGTACAGCTTGGCGAGGTATAAAGTGTAACCATTTGATTTCACTCCTCATATATATAAATTTAATTGTTAATTAATTTATTATCAAATGACAATTACTATAATCTAATAACTAATTATAATTATACTACATATTGTGGTTTATTAACAGGGCTTAATACATATTTACAAACTATTTACACAATTATTGTTCTTATCTAGCTTTCCTTACTTGTTATTCCCTCTACAAAATCTTTTAAACATGATTTGTCAGCAAAAGAAAAAAACTTTTCTCAATTAGCAATGAACAATCGCTCACTAATTGAAAAAAGCTAGCTTGAATACTTCAAAGTTTAGCACAAGATCTTCATTGTTTTTATTTTAAGCCTGAAAAGATATCGACATTTTTGCCTACTTGATCAAATGTTAGTACTTCTTCTGCTGATTGATATGCCTGCCCGTATATTTGTTCATCTTTATACGTGTGAATATCTTGATACATCTGACGCATCTGTTGATAGATCGCTTCTTCATTCTGATCCGTCGGAGACCAATATAAAATCTCTAAACGGCTATTTTCATTTGTTGCTAAAGATCGGCGGTTATAGCCAATTGCTTTAGCATGTTTAAATTTTTCTCTCTTGTAAAAATTCAATCGCTTTAATGAATCGGTTTCTTTATAATCAACTGGTTCCACTTCAAGTATAATTGGCTTTTCTCTCTGCTTTAATTGCTCAATTAATTGATGGCCGATCCCTTTGCCACGAGATTCGGATGAAACGTATAAATAATCAATAAAGATGAATTCTTCAAACTCAGCATACATTAACACATGATCTAATCCTTCATCTTTAAAGTAAACGTCACCCTTCTCCTTTAGCAATAGTTCCATATGTTCTTTTGATTTCATTTCTTCAATTGGAAAATACTCTTGTAATTTATCAAACCAATTCAAACTGTCCACCCTTTCGCTATTAGTCAAGCTTTTTTATTATAACGAACCTAATCTTAATTGTTAACTCACACAATCAGCCATACAGCACTAAATCAGAGCAAATTTCATTATAATGAGCAACCTAAGCTTAAAAATCTCCCTTTTTCAAAAGTATCATCCAGTTTAAGCCGTTTTTTATCAATCAAGCGGTGTATAATCAACACCTTCAGTATAAACATTCCCCGCATTCCATAGTAAGAACTCATCAATCCCATTTTCATTTAATGCACGAATCTGTGCCTCAACTTCTGCTACACCATATGAAAAAGTTGGACCACTATAGAGCCAAGGCGCTTCAAAATCTTGAATCCATGGCCGTGAAATTGGCGGCTCTGCTAACGCTCCTAAAACTTCATTTTCAAGCTTACTATATGCATCAACTAACGCATACGGTTCTTGATCAGGATAATCAATACCAAAGTGTGGTGTCCAGTGGCTCGGATAAATCATCGACGAAATCACATCAACATTCTCTGATATTCTTGAGAAGTTTTGCCCAATCCCTGGAGTTTCTTCAACTGTAACAGCATAACCAAATATATCAACCGACACATCTACCCCATATTGATTTAATTCTTCACGTGCGTATGCGACAAAATCGGTCACAGCCTCAACCCGCTTTTTAACACCGTCCATTTCAATATCTGCATAATCCCCTTGACTATATTCTAACGTTTCATCCATACGTTCAAACCCTTCTGGATAACGAACATAGTCAAACTGAATATCTTGGAATCCAAGCTCAATCGCCTTTTTAGCAATTTCAACATTATATTCCCAGACTTCTTTTTCATACGGGTTAACAAATGCCTCACCACGGTTATTAACCCACACTTTTCCATTCTCTAAAAACGATAAGTCAGGACGTTTTTCTGCAAGAACACTGTCTTTAAAGACAACGATTCGAGCAATTGGATAAATCCCATGCTCCTCTAGCGCGTCCATCATTTGAACAGGATCACTAATATAAGGCTTTGATATATCATAAAATGGTGAATCTTCATCTGGTCTAAAGGTTAGATTGCCGTAATCATCTTTAATATCAATCACCATCGCATTTAATTCGGTCGTATTAACGAGGTTTAGCAACGTTTCAAAACGCGCACCACCAGCGGAATGACCCGTTACATAAAGACCTCTTACTGCATCAGGATAATCAAAATGATAACCTGAATCATATGTAAAGCGAGCTAAAAGTCGAATCGGTTCAATCACTTTAATTTGTGTTGCTCGGATCACATGATCACTACTTACATACTGTTTATTCTCTTCTGCCTTGATGCTCGGTTGATTTACTAACAAACTTAATAATACAATCACCAAAAGTAACCAACCTTTTCTCTGATGTCCCAACATACCCTCTACCCTCCAAGTTATTATGTCTCAAAAAAATCATTGTTTGAGTTAATTTCATAATAAAAAAATTTTAGTTAAAACACGAGTATTTACACATTTAGTGATAGTATCATACGTAAATAGGTGGCTGAATCAAGTGATCGGAACGACAGGTGGCGACTCTAGCGGGAAAAGATCGTGTCCGAAGATCCAGTAATAAAAGCTTGGAAAGCTTTTATTAATTAGCTGAGGCCGATCCCGCAGAAAGCGTCCACCTAGAGTGGAGATCACATGGATCCCTCCAACTCTATTGTTCGTGTTTTATCCTTATTTAAGTAATTATAAAATTCATTCGTTTATTAAAAGCCTTATTAGCATGTCACATATTCTCCATTATATAAGAAAAAAGGACAAATAGATATGTTAAATCACAATTTCCGACAAAATGACCGTTCAAAAAACCTCAATAAGTCTAAATACTTATTGAGGTTTTAATATCCTTACTCTGCTTTAAATGCTTCATCTTGCGTTACTGCTAATTGATAACGATAAATCCCAGTTGATTCATCAAAATCAACTGCATAATTTTTAATTCTGTTATTAACAGGAATGATAATCGCTCGATAAACAGTTGGGAAAACTGGAACTTCTTCAACCATTAACTCTTGCCACTCTTTATACACAGACTGACGATACTCTTGATCAAATGCAGCTTCAGAAACACCTTCTGCTAACAGACGGTCATTTTCCTCACTTGCATAACGTGGATAGTTAAACATTGCATTACGACCGTATAAACCTGTAGGATCAACGTCA
The DNA here is from genome assembly GCF_039539605.1 of Amphibacillus indicireducens. NCBI lineage: Bacteria > Bacillati > Bacillota > Bacilli > Caryophanales > Bacillaceae > Amphibacillus > Amphibacillus indicireducens. The sequence goes on from NZ_BAABDL010000005.1 coordinate 27,178, forward strand.
GAAGCGACACCCCAAGCACCTTGGTAAATATCGATCTCAGGATCATCTGCTTCAACACGATCATAGAACGTGTTGAATTCCTGTAAACGTCCATCTAATAATTGCACATTTAAACCAATTGCTTCCCATGACTGAATATAATATTGAGCGATTGGCTCAGCCGTATCGCCGCCAGACATTGAAGCAAAATTAATGACTAATTCATTACCATCACGATCTTCACGGAAGCCATCTTCATCCACATCGATATAACCTGCATCATCTAGAATTTGATTTGCTTTATCGACATCATAAGTTGGTGCTTCAATTGTCTCATCATGATAATCTGGGTGTGAAGGTGGAATTAATGTTGTTGCATTCCAACGCAAGCCATTATAAAATCTTGTCCCAATTGCATTGTTATCAACCGCATGCCACATTGCACGACGTAAGTTAACATCAGCCATTTTCATCTCTGGATCAACAACAACTTCTCCATCTTCCCAGCGACCTAATTTAAAACCAATATACGTATAGGCATTATCAACATCACCAAGATACTGCACGTTTGATAAATCTTTATTATCAGGATACTGATCTGTCGGGAATGTGCTGACTAGATCAACTTCGCCATTTTGAATCGACTGAACAACAACGTTCGGGTTAATAACACGAACAGTTACACCATCAAGGTTAGGCTCACCTCTCCAATAATCTTCGTTCTTAACAAGTGTCACAGATTCCCCTGGTGTAATACTTTCAACGATAAATGGCCCCATCCCGATTGGTTCACGACGAACAAGATCTGATGATGACATTTCTCCAACTGGAATCTCTTCGAAAAGATGTTTAGGCATTGCATACGTCCAAATCCCACTTGCCAATAATGATGGAGTGAATTGATCGTATGTGATCGTAAATGATTTTTCATCATGAATCTCAATTCCTGAAATTGAGTCAGCTTCACCATTATGATATGCTTCCATTCCTTCAATGATCGTAAAGTCAGAACCATATCGAACACCATCATATTCCGGATGACCAATCACTTCATAAGAATAAACCCAATCTTCTGCAGTTACAGGCTCACCGTCATGCCAATTGACATTATCTCGAATTGTAAATGTGATTGATTTTTCTTCTTCATTCACTTCAAAAGTAGCTGCTCCATCTTGTGTAAAATTGTAGTTCTCATCAATTGTTAAGAGCGACTCATCAAACCAATTGATAATTTGTACGTCTGGATTCCCAGAGTAGAAATTATAGTTAAGTGTACCTTCAAACGGTGAATCTGTTACAAGACCAAACGTAATCGTTCCACCTTCAATTGCTTCATCTTCATTTGTTTTAATTTGTTCGAAATCATCAATTGAAAAAATCTCATCGTCCGATCCGCCACCGCCACATGCAGTCAGAATAAATAACACAGTTAATAGAACAACTGCCAGAAAATTTCTCAAGTTGCTTTTTATCATTTTGTATGACATCCCTTTTATTTTGTGATCTTGTGCCTTCTATTTATATATGCACAATTTTTCTCTATTTATTTATGTTAAAAATTAACCTCGACGCTGTCTTGCGTCTGTTGCTCTTTTTAGTGCCTCACCAATGTTACGGACACTAAGCATGAGTAAGAAAATTAAAATCGCAGCCGGCAACCAAATCCACCAACGATACTCTAATGTCTGCGGATTTCTCGCATAACTGAGTAATGTTCCTAAACTCGGTGTTGACTCAGGGAAACCAAATCCTAAAAACGATAGCCCTGACTCTAACCCAATGTTAGCCGCTAAGTTCAATGTCATTGAAACAATAATAATTGAACTTAAGTTTGGTAAAACTTGACCAAACATGATCTTCCATTGTGGTGTACCGAGCGTTTTAGATGCTTGCGCATAATCTAGCTCGCGTTCTTGCAGTGCCTTTGAACGAATTAAACGGGCAATCCCCATCCATAAAAAGGCGGTCATTATTAATGAAAACGTTAAAGTACTGTAGTTTGGAACAATTGCAACAAATACGATAACGACCATTAAAAATGGTAATATTTGAAAGAAATCTAAAATACGCATCATGACGTTATCAACATGTCCTCCAAAATAACCTGCAATTAAACCAAAGGTGATTCCAATGACACCTGTTAAGAATGTAACGACAAAACCAATCCATAACGAGTTTCTCGTCCCGATAATCAATTGACCAAAGACATCACGTCCACCATAATCGGTTCCGAGCCAAAACTCAGCACTAGGTGGTTCGTGAATTGAAAATAAATCGACTCGAACGATCTCATTTAAATCCAACACTAAGGAAACTGTAAAAACAAGTACAGTAATACCAACAAAGAATATTAACGAAAATAGAGCTAACTTATCTCGAACAATTTCTCGCCAAAGTATATTCAAGCCACGCTGATTTCGATGGGCTTTCTTCTGTTTTCTAATATCTAAATTCATTGCTTCAACTTTTGTCTCTTCCACTAAACTCACTCCTTTCCCGATTACTTAATTCGAATCCGTGGGTCAACTAGACTTAGGATAATATCCGATAGGAGAGCACCTAAGATTGATGCAATACCAAAGAGTAAAACGACCGAGATGACCACACTTGAGTCACGTCCAATAATAGCTTCCATAAAGAGAAGTCCCATACCTGAATAACTATAAATCGTTTCAATAAAGACGGTACCACCAATTAACCCAGTAATTTCAAAGCCGAAGAAGGCGGCA
>NZ_BAABDL010000006.1:0-3752 GCF_039539605.1 Amphibacillus indicireducens
GACCTGACAATATAACTTTGTGAATTCATAATATTTATTTTTCAAAGTGACTAACTTAAACTTGAAATTCAAGGTTGTATTTAAAAGCTTTATTCGTTAAACTAAATGTAATCGAAGTTAACGATATTGAGGTGACTGATTATGTTAGTCGTTGAACGACATCAAAGAATTATCGAACAATTAGAAGAGAAGCGAATTGTAAGAGTTAGTGAGTTAAGTAAGAAATTTTCAGTAACTGAGGAAACGATTCGAAGAGACCTTGAAAAGTTAGAAAAAGAAGGTTATTTGACAAGAAGTCATGGTGGCGCTGTATTTAATGAAATGGTAAAAAATCAAGAGATTCCATTTGCTGAACGGGAAATTACCAATATCTCGAAGAAGAAGCTAATCGCACAAATGTCTGTCCGTCATGTGGATGAGTCAGATACAATCCTTTTGGATGCGAGTTCAACAGCTTGGTATATGGCAAAAATTTTGCCTAATATGCCCCTTACGGTTGTGACAAATTCGATAAAAGTTGCTGCAACCCTTAGTGAAAAGGATCAAATAACAGTGATTTGCACTGGGGGTACATTACTTAATAAATCGTTGTCTTTTGTTGGGTCATTAACAATTCAAGCCCTGGATCAATATTTTGTTAATAAAGCATTTATTTCTTGCAAAGGATTAGATTTGGAGCAGGGATTTACAGAATCAAATGAACAACAAGCATTAGTGAAACGGAAAATGCTTGAACGTAGTAGACAAACTTTTTTAATGCTAGATGACAGTAAAATTGATGTGCAAGCATTCGCGAAAGTTGCACATTTGCAAGCGGCCGATTATTTGTTAATAAATCAACCGCTCGACAAGCATCTTTATGAAAAAATTCACGAGCAACATGAGCAGATTAAAGTTATTTCGAAGTAACAACGCTTTATTGTAAATAAAAAAGCAAACCAAAATGATAATATGTCGTCTGGTTTGCTTTTTAAACGCTTAATTAACGATTAAGGAAAGGGAATTGAACGCTGATCCCGATAGGTCAAAAATAAAATAAACTAAGATAAGCATAACAATAGTAAGTAATAAATAACTTTTCCCAAACCCTTTAAAAAACATAAAAAGGCTAATAATTGCTGCTAACAGAAAAAAGATGCCTGCAGCAAGTATAGCAAGATAAGACATGTGGTTACCCCTTTAATAAAATATATTCGTAATGACAAAATATAAGTTATATATTTATCTACACATTATATTATATAACGCTTGTCAAGTTAAAATATGGTTACAAACAGATGACAACTAAATATCTTAATCAGCTAAGTATAAAAGCGATTTTCAGTTAAGAAAATCGCTTTAGCATTTGCTTGTTATTTATCGAGATCGATGTCCTTCAATTGATAAGTGTCACGATAAGAGTACCAATCTGAAATCGTGTTTGCATCTTCAATCGGTAGACCGTGAATGACATAATGTTGACCAACAAAATTATCTAAAACAGATACTTTGTAAGTCGCGATATTTAGCTTTCTTTGGATTGGATTTTGGCTTTGTTCTAGCGCTTGAATCTTATCTTTTTTTAGCCAAACTGTTTCTTTTGAAAATACCGGGACAATTTGCAACGTTAGCTGATCTTCAGATAGGGCTGTTTTGGTCAATTTGTATTTGATGAAATCATAGCCCAAAGCAAGGGTTAGAACAACAAGTCCGATCCACCAAAAACTAGAAATGAAGATTGCGAGAATACTTATGATAACCACTGCAATCAATAGATTTACAACTGTATTAATATAAAAATATCGTCTAGAAATTGGTTTTAATTGATCGAAATTCGTCGTATATTCAGGTAAAATTGTTGCCAAGAACGTTTCGATTTCTGATCGGCGAATCAAAGGGAAAATAACAGTTTGAATGTTTTCCTTTTGACTCACTTCTCCTCCCGCAATGACAATTGTTAAGCTTCCTAAACGAAAAGGCAATCTGAGTGGGTTTTGCTTAAAACTGACTGCTTGAATCCGTTTTAAAGGAATGGTGAGTTGTTTTTTCTCTACTAAGCCTCTAGTAATGTAGAGCTCGTGATCATAGCGGATAATTGTAAAATCACCGTATTTAATGACTGATCCGATCGTACCTAGAAACCAAATCAAACCAAGCGAGAGTATGATCAAGGCGGCGATGACGGTGAAAACTTGTGATAAAATCCAGCTTGTCGTTTGATCAAAAAGTCGCTCTGGAATGAATGCTTCAGCTTCTGAAAAGATAAACAAGATAATTGCAACGATAAAACCAAATCCGCCTGAAGTCGAGCCAAATGCAAATAAGCGTTTAAAGCTTGCTTCATATTTCGGGAGTTTTTTTTCTAAAGCATAGTCGTAATCATATGCTTCTGAATCATTTTCCTCATTCAAATTCACTGTCAATTCTTGCCGTAATTTATCAGCTATATCTAGTTTCAATGCGATTAAGTTAGCGTCAACATCAAGGTCGCTACCTGCTGTTTCAATTTGAATGCCCGTCAATCCCAAGAACCGATGAACAATATTTTGATTTAAATTAATCGATTGAATCCGGTATTTAGAGATCGTTCGCTTTTTTCGGACAAACAGGCCATGCTCGATTCTTAATTCGCTACCATTGACCGAGTATGTAAAGCGAAACCATTTAATCCAGCTGAAAAAAACAATGATACTGATTAAAGCAGCCGTACCGATTAACAAGTAAGTTAATAAACCATCTTCCAAGCCAGCAAAAAAGAGGACCAAAAATAAAAAGAATAGATCTTTGACTGTTTTAAAACTAAATAGCAAAATCGCTGCAGGATGGAGACGAGCAGGATTAGATGTCATTTTGTTCAACCCTCGCTAATACAGAAATCTGATCACGTAATGCCTCTGCTTCTGACAATTTGAGTGCTGGAATCTCATGAGTCGTCGCAGCAGTTGAGACTTGTAAGCTGGCAAGTTTAAATTTACGTAAAATCGGTCCTTGCTTTGTATCGACATGTTGGACCCGAACCATTGGGACGATTGTTCGCTTAATAATTAAGATCCCATGTTGAATATAAATTTCTTGATCATATAGCTGATAACGCCATCTTCGCCATCTGAGTGGTGGGAAGAGAAAGACGCTGAGCACGATGATAATTAGGGTTAAAGCGGCACTTATTAGACCAATCCAGATTGGCCAGCCCCATTGATAGATTGAAGCGAATAAGCTAGCTGTGCTCAGAGTAAAAATAATCGACCAGATCAGACCGTGGATGCGCCAAACTCGGATTGCTGAGCGTTCAATTCTGTTTTTTGGATGTTCTCTCATAAACATATTCCTTTCTCTACTAGATTCCAATACCATTATAAGTCAAGAAAGGAAATGATACTAGTCTATTTATCAGAAAAGTATGACGAATGATTAACTTTTAATTGCTAATTGATCGAGATTAAATTTGGCAAGTCGTTCTGCACTGCTCAACTGAGTAACGCTATTATCAATTTGATCTGAGCAGTCTAGTGTTAACATACTATATTCAGCATCAATCACCTTCTTGATGTTGACCTCAAGCTTTAAGTGGCCATCATCTGCACCAAATCCTTTTGTTCCAGTTGAACTATGATTAATTTAACTTGATCGAACTTATTGAGCGATGATTGGTAGATTTTCAGTTCGGACTCAGTAATAACTGATTGAAGATAACTAGACCCCTAGATTATTCACAGCCCCACCATAAGCCGCTAAGAAACCGCATCAAATCAATTAAAAATAACCAATCAATC
>NZ_BAABDL010000007.1:0-5002 GCF_039539605.1 Amphibacillus indicireducens
ACAGCTACTACTGCCTTCACTGTTCGGGACTTTCACCCTAGAGTCTGCACCCATGCTGGGCACACAACAAAAAGCGATAACTAAAACAGTTATCGCTCTTAGAACTATCTTTATTTTATTTATCTGATGTTTGGCATACCGTCATAATCTCCATCATCTAGTATGATTTCTTCGTTTCGGTATTGTTCATATACTATATCTTGTGCTTCTTCTACTGATGTTGCTTCTACTTCAACTACTCTTGATAATACTTCTTCTATTTCTATTGTATAAGTTTCCATATTTGCTAACTCCTTCAATGTGTTTTGTGCTTCTAAAATATCGCTCATACCTTCTGCAACTTGTCTTTCTAATTCATCATGATTAAGGCAATATAAACCATTGTCGATTTTGTTATAAGTTTTTTCTAATAACTTATGAAGATTTGAAAGTTTATTTTCTTGTTTTTCAAATTTTTCTAACCAATTACTACGCTCTTTATACATTGCGTGAACTTCATCAACTTGTATTATTCCTTCTAGGTACTCAATAGCATGTTCAAAAGATGAAAATTCTTCCGTCCATAAATCGCCAGTTGTATTATCAATCGCTATATAAGTTTTCATGTGTTTTCTTTCGTTATTGTCTATGATTAAAAAATTACTTAATTCTTGTGCTTTAAAATTCTTATCTTCTAACTTTTCTAACAATGTTGAATATTCTTCTGATGTGATTATTCTATAAATTTTATTTTCCATTTTTATCTACTCCTTTTTATTCGCTACTCATTTGCATTGGTACTAAAACATTAACTAAACGATTTCTAAACTGAACATCATATACATAATCTAAGCAAAAACCGATTGTTGAAAGAATTAAATTATCAAACTCATCTGTGATTTTTAAATTGTCAAAAGGGCTTGTATCTGCTACATATCTAGCAATTAATTCAATATCTTTTTCGATTTTCTCTTCAAAGACTTCATTCTTATATACCTTTAATTTATTCGTTGTTGTTTCCATTTTCTACACTTCCTTTTTTTATTTTTTCTTTAACAACTTTTTCTGGAAGTTTTGGGAAGTGGTGTCGGCTTCTTTAATCTTGAAGCTTTTCACTTCTTTTGAATGACTAGGATCTTCCAGTTATTTGGTTGTTAAAGAACTTTTTCTGTATAGTTTGGTGTGTTTGTCGTGGTTATGCCCCTGCATATGTAGTCGGTCTGTCAAGGGCGAGTGTGATCTTCTGTAAGTTTAAAATAAAGTCGCGACGTTTGCAAAAAAGATGCGATGTTTAAAACAAAGTCACGATGTTTATAAAAAAGTTGCGAAGTTTCACCCCTTTGGATATAATTGTCTAAAGGGGTGTTTTTGTGGCGAAACGAAAAAGAACATCTAAAGTCGATAAGTGGATTAAAGAAGGTAGAGGAACTGGCAGTGGGGCAGATTATCAGCCTTGGCTAAAAGTTCAAGATGTTTCCTCATTAGGTCGGTCAACGAGATTAAAAGGTACAAAAGCCGGTAGACAACATGAGTTTTTATCGGATTTGGAACGAAATTACTTTTATTTGACTGAATTTTCCGATGTTGTCTTAGATATTCGTGAACAATTTCCTTTATTACCACAAGAAGAGACGATTGTCATTGCGGAAGCGCTTGGAATAAAACACCCAGCTGATCCAAAAACAGGCGATCCAATTGTTATGACAACGGACTTTTTATTAACAGTTGATAAGGGAGAAGGTGTATTTGAAGTCGCTCATACTATCAAAATGAAAGACAAGCTATTAGAAGAACGTGTGTTAGAGAAATTCGAAATTGAACGTGAATACTGGGAGCGTAAAGGCATTAGTTGGGGTATTGTAACAGAGGAAGAAATTGATAAGATCGTGGCTAGAAATATTAGTTATATCCATGATTATTTTGATATTCGGAGCTATGATGTATATCGAGAAATGGCTAACCAACATATAGAGGATTTATCAATGTCTCTTATGAATCGTTTGTTGAATAGTTCACGAAGTATCCGAGAAATCACTAGTGAGTTTGATGCAGATACACACTTGCCTTTTGGAAGTGGTGTCACGTTGTTTTATCATTTGCTTGCTAAAAAAATAATGGTTACAGATATGTACAAGGCAATTGATTTAGAGCAATCAATTGATATTAAGTATATTGATGAAAGTAAATTGGAGAAGGTGAAATACGGATGATTTATATTAATCAGGTATTTCAATATGTAACAGATTCAAAAAGAATTCGGGTAATAGATATGGAAGAACCGCATGTCTATATAGTAAATATTGACACGAGCAGTGCTATGCCACGTAAAGAGCTATACTCTAGTCTAACCACAGATATCAAGCAAGGTGAACTGTTAGCGATTAGTGATCCTTATGCAAAAGTGATTTCCGAAGCTGATTTAACAGAAGTGCAGATTCGTAAGCGCGAAGAAGATTGGGGAAATATACAAAAATACTGTGTCCCCAATATGCCAGATTTGCTCCAAAAACAAGGAAGAGAAAGCAAGATTCGTGAAATCGTTCAAGAGAGCAACTTGGGCAAGACAAAGGTTAAAAAGCTACTAACTCGCTATTGGCAGCGTGGCATGACCAAAAACGCCATGTTACCTGACTACTCTAGTTCAGGTGGTAAAGGGAGAGCAAAAGCTCTAACAAATGCAAAGGTTGGTCGTCCTAGAAGAATAAATATAAATAATGAATATCAAACCGGTATTAACATTACAGAAGAAGTAAAGGTTCAAATTGAACACGTTATCAATAAGTACTACAGGAAAAAGAATAACTACTCTTTAAAAGATGTTTATAATTTTATGCTACGTGACTTCTATTCTGATCGCTATTCAGTTTCGTAAAAGTACGAAGAAGACCCAAAAAAAGATATTTAGTCGTTCCGAGAATTTTACGAAGGATGGCACGTAAAGAATCAGGCTCCACTATGGAAAAGCGTAAACAGGAAATGATGTCGCGGGGGTACTAATTATTCTAGTTTCGGTACCATCACGGTAGAAAGCCTACTTAGTTTTCCCACTGTAACATACAGATTGCAATCAAGTATATTAACTCTATAAGGAGTGAGGTATTAAATGAAGAAAATATTACTGACAGTAACCCCCTTTGTGGATTATCCAGGGTCTATTCCCAATGAATTCGTATCTCGGCATCTTGCGAGGCAGCTTATTGAAGAAGGCTTCGATGTCCACATACTTGCAAATAAATCGCAAAGTAAAAACTGGCCAAAAGAAGCTAAGGTCATAAATGGAAGCATTACGAAACCTGACGATACTCCTCTGGCATTTGAAAATATAGATGCAGTATTTCTCGCAGGAGCTATTCCGGAAACTGTTTACGAAGCTGTAAATATGGCTAAAGAAGCTGGTGTAAAGAAAATAGTAACATTATCTTCACATGGTCCTGAAATAGAAATTCAATTTCCCCCCGACAGCTGGTATTGGTTAGCTATTGATGTGGTAGTTGAGCGTTCGGAGATTAAACATACGCGTATTGTTCCTTCAAATATTATGGCTTCTACTCTGGTTGGAGACCATTATTCAGCTGGTAAAAGTTGGGCAGAACATATAAGAGAAGATAGCCTAATTCAAGAGCCATACGTTCATACAAAAGTCCCTCTGATCCATGAAGAAGATTTAGCATTCGTAATTTCTAAAGAACTTCAACAAGTCAATTTATCTAATAAAACACTGCATGTTTATGGGCATTCTATAAGCCCTTTGGAGCGCAAAAAAATCCTAAGTGAAGTATTAAATAAAGAAATAAAATTCAAAGAATTAACCTCAGATGAGGCTTTTGAATACTTCCGCCAGGAAGGGCTTGATGAGTATGAAATCTCTCACAGATTAGGAGTACTTGAATCCATTTCAAATAACCCAGTTGAATTTAACTCTGAAATTACAAATATTATTAATAGACCTCTAAAAACATATTCTCAATGGGTTAAAGAGCATACTTCATTCTTGAATGGATAAACATAAAATAAATGGAAGGGTAATCGCATAACAGCACCTAATGCCCCACGAACGAGGCGCGATTGTTGAAGATCACATCAGAAAATGATCTAACTTTTTTATAAAAATTGAACACCGCAGCGTAAAGGAAGAATCCATTTTGATCAATCTTTTTTCAAAATGGTTTCTTCTTGTTTACGGTGATATAAGGGTTTGTGAGGAATTTCTGATCAAACTTTATTTTAAAGCTACATCTTCGCTCGTGCCATTTACCCTTGACTGACATTAAGACGGAATATGCTATAACCGTTACTCGACAGACACACCGATACAGAAAACGTGAGAAACCAAAGGAAGAGTGAGCCACTTCAAAAGGGGGAAGTGAAAGTGCCTTTTCTCATGAGCGTTTACAGCTAAGTAAACGGACAATGCCTTGTGTCTTTACTTGAAATTGGCTCTAAATGCTTGTTACAACAGCATTTACTCATACTTTTAAAGACAAAAAAACAGATTAAGCAGCACTTCCACGTTTTATGTGGAAGTGCTGCTTAATCTGTTTTAACCATTAATTTTAATTGTTTATTCTAAAAAACCTAAATCTCGATACGCATTTGTTAATAATGTACTTCTGAATTTACCAATCATTAAAGATAATCGTTCATTAAGGGCAGTTCGATCTTTTGTAAAAACATATTCTGATACACTATTTCCGTAGAACTCTAAAATTGTTTTGAACTCTGAATTAGTTAATTCTTTATTTTGATAATTTTCTACTATTTTCTTTATTTCATCACTTAGAATATTTACATTTAGTGGGTAAGCAATATAACCATATTCATCAAATAAATTTGTCATATTATCACTCCTTATAGTCGTTTTTTAATATAATTTACTTGTTTTTTTACTATATTCTACATTGATTTTATCATTTTAGTTTGATAATTACAATTTATCTCGAAACAAAAACAAAATTGAGATAGGGGGAGGTGACTAACCTCCGTCCCTCTCACACCACCGTACATACGGTTCTCGTATACGGCG